>JAUSOZ010000115.1 GCA_030655955.1 Deltaproteobacteria bacterium | reverse complement strand
GGTGGAGGACCTGCAAAATACCCTGGCTGCCTTGGACCCCACAGGCGCGCTGGAGGAGCGGGATCGGTTGGATGGGGCGCTGCGCCTGGCCCTACATCAGCAGGCCCATTTCCGGGCCGTCCTCACGTCCAAAAAGGACCGGATCAGGATATAATTTTTGCCGTGCCCCCTGGCATTCTCGCCCACGCGGGGTGCCAAGTCCGCTCTCATCTGCACCCCGATAAAAATCTCCCGGGAGTCGTTTGATACCAAGTTGCCGTCAAACAAGTAATTATCCGAATTGTAGGGGCGGTTCGCGAACCGCCCTACGGGGGTTGCGCCCCTAAAGCCAGAATTACCTCTATGACGGCAACTTGGTATGATACCGATACAAAGTTACCATCAAAGAGGTAATAATCAGTGGCACAGGCGTCTCGCCTGTGCAGGCGCAGGGTAAACGTTCGTGGCCGAAGAATTTGCCACCCCCAACCATGAAATTCGTTGTAGGGGCGGTTCGCGAACCGCCCCTACGGGTGGACCTTCACGGGAAACCGTGGTTTTTCGAGACCAATTCTGGGGCCAGGACCGTAGCACCGGAGGGCGGGAAAGCGAAGCGCATCCCGCCTTCGTATCGTTCCCAAGTTGCACTTGGGAACGCCCATAGGTCCCATGCTGTGCTTGGGAGAGATCGGAGCGCCATCCCGGCTTGATAAGAGAATGCCTGTCAGCCATTCCAGGGCGGCGCAAAGCTCAGGCGAAGCAGAGCTTCGCAACCAAGTGCGCTCCCAAGCAGGAGCTTGGGAACGAGAGGGGGCAGGACCCGAGCCTCAAGCCGCGGCGCCGCGCTGCGGGTTAGCGGCCCGGCTCAGGTTCGCGGGTCTGAAGCCAGGCTGCGCTCAGAAAAGTATTGAGGTCCGGATAATGGTGTTCCGAGGCGCAAAAATCCGTAGGGCGTCTCTCAGGCGCCATTCTTGGTGCGTAAGACGCACCCTAGGCAGGGATTATTTTTTTGAGCGCTGATTGGTCTGAAGCAGGCCGAGGAGTCTTTGGGCCTGCTCACGGCTGCGCCAACCGGGCTGCGGGGCCGGGCGGGGCCGGTTAAGGAAGGTCCGCAGGTTGTCGTAGGTGTCGATGTCGGGCCAGGGGGGCAGGAGGTGGACTCGGAGGCCCAACTGCCGGGCCAGGCGCAGGGTGTCTGCCAGGACCGTGCTGCTGGACCAGGCCGGCCCCCGAAACAAGTCCGGCTGGGGGTCGGTCAGACCCACCAGGTGGTACCCGCCGTCGGTAGCCGGCCCCAATACCACCTGGGCCTGGCCGGCCGCCAGCACCGCGTTTGCCTCCGACACCACCGCGGCCGGGAGGTCAGGGACGTCGCTGCCCCGGAGCACTACGGGGCCGAAACCGGCGGCGAAGCTCCGGGCAAAGGCCCGGGCCATGCGGTCTCCCAAATCGGCGCCCTCCTGGGGGAAGAGGATGGTCCCGGGCGGCGCCAGCCGGCGAAAAAAACCTTGGGCCGTTCCCGGACTGAAGGCCACGGCCAGGCGCACTTTCGCTACCCGGGCCATTTCTTCCAGGATATCTAAGATAAAGCAGTGATAAAGTTGGGCGGCCGCCTCCGGGGACAAAGGCGGGCTGAGACGGGTTTTCACCTGCCCCGGGCGAGGTTCCTTGGCAAAGATGATGAGCAGGGCGGTCATGGAGTGAGCCACGGCATGGATCGGATAGACAAAGGGACCTCCCGGGTACCCGGACTTACCCCCCATCTCCCGGCGGGGCCAGGCCAGCCGGCCGAGATCACGGAGTTTTCCTCTCGGGGCCCGGAGCCGTTCATTTCCCTCATCCTGCCGGTTTTGAATGAGGCCCCGATTTTGGCCGGGGCCCTGTCAGGTCTGCCCCGGGCCCCGGACCTGGAAATTATCCTGGTGGACGGCGGCAGCACCGACGGCAGCCGGGAAGTGGCGGGAGGCTTCCCCCAGGTCCGCTGGGTGAGTGCGCCCCGGGGCCGGGGGGTCCAGATGAATGCGGGCGCCCGGGTGGCCCGGGGAGAGTTTTTCGTATTCCTGCATGTCGATACGGTCTTAACCACGGACCACCTGACCGCCCTGCGCCAGGCGGCCGGCGACCCCCGGGTCGGGGCCGGGGCCTTCGAACTGCGGCTGACTCCGCCCACCTCCTTTCTCAGGTTTATCGCCTGGGGGGCCAACTGGCGCGGCCGCCTGTTTCGCCTGCCCTATGGCGACCAGGCCATCTTTGTGCGCCGGGACCTGTTCTTCGCCCTCGGGGGTTTTGCCCAGCGTCACCCGGAAGACCTGGACCTGGTGCTGCGGCTGCGACGCCTCACCCGGGTCCGCCTCCTGACGCCGCCGGTAAACTCCTCCGGCCGCCGCTGGCTCAAACACGGCAACCTCCGGACCTCGGGCTACCACTGGGCCTTCCTGATCCGCCACCTGGCCGAACGCCTCCTCACCCGCCGCTGGCCCCCCATGGGCCAGCTGTTTTCAGGGTAAGGGGGCGATGGCTCACGGTCACTTCTGATACCAATTGGCAAACCAACGGTAATTTTATTGTAGGGGCGGACCCATGTGTCCACCCTGAATTAAGGGCGCACACGCGGGTGCGCCCCTGCAGGGAGTTGGGTGGACAGGTGCAGGGGCGGTGCGCTCACCGCCCCTACGTTCCTGGCCCTCCCCCGCAATCCGCCAAACCTCATTCCGCCGCCAGGCGGCCGCCGCAGGAGGAGCCCCCGCCGGCGGTGCAGCCGTAGCAGTGGTCCCCCAGGCGGATAGGCCGGGTGGCCAGGGCGGGCAAATCGAAATCCTCAATGGTCTGGGGCAGGCCCGGCAGCAAAGGCAGATCCAGGGCCTGGTTGAAGTCGCAGTCGTAGAGACGCCCGTCCCAGGCGACGCTGATGAGGTTGCGGCACATGAGGCCGGGCACCGTGGCCGGGTTAAAACCGGACACGAGCTTGCCCATGTAACGCTCATAATTCCTGGATCGCTCAAGGAATTCCTTGAAACGTCCGATGGGCATGTTAAGCAGGGTCAAGAGCTGGTTGAAGTGAATGCCGTAGCGGTTGGCCAGCTCCCGGCGGAAGAGTTCTTCCAAAGCGCCTTGCTCCGGCGGCAGGTAGGCGCCGGCGGGGTTGTACATGAGATTCAGCCGGAGGCCGGAGTCCGGTTCGCCGTAGCCGACGTGATTGAGGCGGCGCAAGGCCTCAAGGCTCTTCTGAAACACGCCCTGCCCCCGGAGGCGGTCCACCAGGTCTTCCTGGTAATAAGGCAGCGAGCCCACCAACTCCACCCGGTGGTCCCGGTAAAATTCCGCCAGGTGTTCCTGGCCGGGTTCCAACAGGATCGTCAGGTTGCACCGGGTGAGAATATGGGTCCCCAATGGGGCCAGGCGCTCCACCAGGTACTCGTAATCGGGGTTGAGTTCCGGCGCCCCTCCGGTGAGGTCGACGCAGGGGATGG
Organism: Deltaproteobacteria bacterium; assembly: GCA_030655955.1. GTDB lineage: Bacteria > Desulfobacterota > Desulfobaccia > Desulfobaccales > 0-14-0-80-60-11 > 0-14-0-80-60-11. The sequence continues at coordinate 16,714 of JAUSOZ010000115.1, read as the reverse complement.
TCCAGCGCTCCACCACCCGGAGGATGGCGTCGATGGTGTGACGTTGCATCTGTTCCGGGCGCTGGGGTCCGGCCATGAGGTGGCAGTGTTTGCAGGCCTGGTTGCAGCGCCACCCCAGATTGACCTGCAAGGTGCTGCAGTTCTCGGCCTGGAGGCTGGCATAACCCAGGTGCTCAAGCTGGCGGGCAAAGGGCAGCATAGGTTTTCCGGTTTACAGGGTGATCTTGGCGGCGGCGTTGGCGGCCTGGATGCCGTGTATCAGGGTGGCCCCGCCCCGGATGGCCGAGGCGACGTGAATGGCCTCGGTCATCTCCTCCAGATTGGAACCGGCTTCCAGGGACCCCCGGGTATAGGCGTCGATACAGTAGGGGCATTGAACCGCGTGGGCCACTGCCAGGGCGATGAGGGCTTTTTCCCGGACGCTCAGAGCCCCGGCGCTCATAACCCCCTGGTAATAGTTCATGAAGTTATTGTAGAGATCTGGGCGGTACTTGCCGATTTCGTTAAACCTCTCCAGGTCATTTTCTTCGTAATAGTGGCTCATAATGGGTAATCCCTACCTTTCCTGGGGTATTGGGCCTAGACTGAAGGTCTTTGCCGGTGTTATCCGTGTCTGGGCCAGGAGCGCCCTAACCGCGTTGTGGCCCTGGGAATAAGGGTTATAGGTCAATTTCCGATAGCTCCATGCCGGGTATACGCCGATAAGTCCCTCCAGGGTTTTGGGGCCGGGGCGGCTGCCATCCGGGAAGGGGAACGGGTCGAGAAGAATTTCAGCTTTGATGCGGCGGTAAAGTTTCGGCGCTGCGGCCAACTCCCGCGTCCCCAGGCGGCGGCGCTTATTTCGTTCCGGCTCCGCAGGCCAGCCGCCATTTGGGGGTTGCCAGAGGTGCTTACCGGTATTCATAAGCCGATCGGCGCTAAATGTCAAAGGGCAAATTCACCGCCGAAATTTCCTGGCGAGTCTTGACTGGAAAGGGCTTTGCTCCAGGCCTGGGGAGTTCCGGGTTCCACCGCTTGTTGGGGAAAAAGTCTAGACTGCGAGAAAATGATTCAACATGATTGCAAAAAAACCCGATAAAGAGATTAATCAGTCCGGCATGTGGCGGCGGCAAGGGTGGGGGGTGACGGCTAACGGAGGTAATTTGATTGTGTTCATGAACAATGGAGGCAGTGAGATCGCAGCGTGGCATTATTAACCATTGGAAACTAATAGATAATTATCGCATTTCTGACACTCGCCGGGTCGTTGCGAGTATCTGCCCCAACGTCTTGCTGACTCGTGACGTCACGTGCATCAAGAGCATCCTGGTTTGCTCCGCCAAGGCGGGGGACGGGGCAATCACGGTGGCCGAGGGGCTGGCCCCGGGTGCGTCCGAGCAGCAGACCGGCCCCGTTTTGCTGATGGAGGGAAATTTCCGCCAGACGGGGGTACTGGCGGACTTGTCCAAAATATCCACCCATGGTGGCGACCAAGCCGAGTTGGGGCTTAACCGCAGGATTTTTCCTATTCACCAATGGATAGATAAAAAATTATGATCAATGCGCCACACACAGCCGTGATCCTCGCCGGCGGTTCTTCCTCCTTCAACGGGTTCTCCATCGCCGCCTGTCCCAAGGCCTTACTGCCCATCGCCAACGTGCCCTCCTATCGCTATATGGCCAAGGTTCTGGGCGCCGTGGGCGTAAAGCGCCTGATATTCTGCGTCCGGCCGGGGATGGGGGCCGTGGTGAGGAAACATCTGGCCCTTTGGCCGGTGCCCCAGGAATTCCTGGTAATCGAAACCTGTCACGGGACGGGGGGATCAGTGAAAGGGGCGGAGGTCTGGCTTGAGGGGGCGCCTTTCTGGGTTGTGGGCGGGGACCTGTTCCTGGGTATGGGCCTCGAGCCGATGCTGAAGGCGCACCGGTCTCGGGGGGCCACCGCCACCGTGGGTTCCTTGCCGGTTCTGGAGGCGGCGTGGGACAAGGAACGGGTCGAACTGGATGCCGACAATGAGGTCAAGGCCATTCATCGCATCCACCATATGCAGGAGAAGCGCAGCATGCAGCGGCCAGCCGGCTTATACCTCTTCGAGCCGGCTATCCTCCAGTTGCTCCCGGTAGACAGCTACTTTGATCTCAAAGAGCAACTTTTTCCCATCCTCTACGAGCGGGGGTTACCGGCGGGCCTTTGGGAGATCCAACAATATTGCCGCACGATTTCCAGTCTCGACGACTATTTTTGGGCCAACCTGGATGTTTTGGCTCAACGGGTGACATTCCCGGTGATTAATGACGCCGTTGGCCAACCCCTGACCGCTCCGGCGGGTAATGCTGCCTGGAGGCTGTTTGAACCGGTGGCGCTGGGGCCGGACTGCCGCCTGGCCGACGAGGTGTTGATCCTGGGACCTACGGCCGTCGGCCCCCGGTGCGAGGTGGGGAAAGGGGCCATCATCAATGAGTGCGTGATCCTGGGAGATACCCTGATTGGCCAGGGATCTTATCTCAGCCGCTGTGTTATCGGCGAAGGCTCAACGGTCAGGAACGGGACGATCCTTTACGAAACCGCAATAACAAAATCCCGGTCGGGAGAAGGGGATGTGGACGTTTTAGCGCTGCGGGAATCCACCCATCGGGACCCCCAGTCCGTCGTCAAGCATCTCCATTGGCAAACCCCGGCAGGGCCTATCTACCTGAAGCTCAAGCGGATCGTCGATGTCATGGCCGCGGCGCTGGGGCTGATCATCACCGCACCCTTGATGCTCATCATCGCCGTAGCCATCAAGCTGGACTCTCCCGGTGACGTTTTTTTCCGGCAACCCCGGTGTGGCCTAAAAGGCCGCAATTTTCGTATGTACAAATTCCGCTCTATGGTTTGCAATGCCGAGGACTTGAAGCGCCAACTGCAATCAATGAACGAGGTGGATGGACCCATGTTCAAGATATCCAGAGATCCCAGGATAACCCGAGTGGGCAAGTTTTTGCGGGATACCAATTTGGACGAACTGCCGCAACTCTGGAATGTTCTTAAAGGCGATATGAGCCTGGTGGGTACGCGCCCTTTGTCCTTGGAGGAGATGCGCGGCAACCCCAGGTGGCGGGATGCCCGGCTCTCCGTGCGTCCCGGCATGACCGGCCTCTGGCAGGTGGAGGCCCACAACAAATTACAATTTAATTATTGGATTCAACATGACCTGGATTATGTCCAAAATATCTCCCCCGGGCTGGACCTGAAAATAATGGGAAAAACCGGGTGCAAAATGGTTCGGGACTTTATCAAAGTTGTGAAGGGCAAAGAGAGCTGACTCAAGGCCAACGCCTTGGTTCTGGGGGCCGGGTTGTTTTTCTGGCCCTGATGGCCTGAGGTCCGGGCGGCCAGGGCATCGGAGTGCGGCAAGTGGTTTTCGCTGCAATGAAGCTGCCGCCTCCCGGGCCGGTGGAAGGGGGATCCGGGTACCGTATCTTGAAGGGAGACTTCCTGAGCCTTAATGGCGCCAGAAAGTCGGGACAGAATATCAATGCGGCGGTGGTGCGGCCCGACGGGAAGATTGCCCGCACCCTGGCGGGCGATGTCAACGCCTTCGGTCTGACCTGCCGGAACTGCGGCGGGCCCGGAAACTCTCCGGGCCCTGTTCTGGCGGCGTCCTCGCCCTGGCCTAAAACCGGGTAAAACCGGTGAAGCTGTACAGGTCGCCCATCATCTCCTCGTATTCGCCCTTGAGCTTCTGGTAGAGGCGGGCGTTTTCCATGCCCAGGGCCGCCTGCTCGGCCAAAGAGGAGATAAAGGTGATCTCATCGTCGCTGAAATCCCGGGGTTCGCTGGTATAGATGCGCATGACCCCGATGACGTTGCCCTTGAGGTTGATGGGCACCGACAGGATGGACTTGATGCCCTCTTCCGCCGCCTGTTGGGGATAGGTGGCCCGGGGGTCGCTGTCCACGTCGTAGATGGACACCGCCTTGCCCATCATGGCGTCAGTGATGGACTTGTCGGTCCCCACCGGGCCCTTGGTGATGTAGCGGTCACTCAGGCCGTAGTGGGCCACCAGTTCCATCTGCTGCCGTTTTTCATCCAGCAGGCGCACCCCGGCGCCCTTGATGTCCAGGGCGGTGGTGACGGTCTTCACCAGGAGGTGGAGGACCTTCTTCACGTCCAGGGCGGAGTTGATCGCCTTGGAGACTTCCAAGAGGCCCTTGAGAAAATTGAGTTCCTTGGTGCGGTTTTCATACATCCTGGCGTTGCTGATGGCCTGGGCCCCCAACTCCGCCACGGCGCAGGCGAAATCAACCTCCTCCATGGTGAACTCCCGGGGTTCGGCGGTCACCAGGCGCATGACGCCGATGACCTTGCCCTTGGCCACCATGGGGACGGCCACCAGGGTAGCGATGCCTTCTTCCTTGGCTTCCTTGGGATACTGCATGCGGGAGTCGTTGACCGCGTCAAAAATGGCCACCGGCCGGCCACTCAGGGCCTCGGTGACACTCTTGTCCACGTCCACGACACCCTTCTTGAGATACTTCTCGCTCAGCCCGTGGGCCGCAACCAACTCCAGCCGGTTGGTCTTGGGGTTGACCAGCCGGATCGTGGCCCCTTTCAGGTTCATGACCTCGGTGATCTGCCGCACGATGTGATCCAGCACTTCGTCCACTGACAGGGTGGAGCTCAGGACCTTGCTGATCTCCTGAAAACTCCGCAGATACATCCGTTCTTTAAAAGCCGCCATCGCCGCCCCTCCCTTGTCTATGACTTGGTATCCTGTGGGAAATCCCGGATCGAAAAACCTTGCCGCTGCTGACCTATTTTTATCAATTTTCCTGCCATCCGGCAAGGCTGCCGCGATCAGTTTCTTGGCCGCATAAAATCATATCATTTTTGGGGGTTCTGGGGAAATCATTTAAGCCGGGTGAGAGGCGGATCGGGTGCGGCCGGTGGACCTTTTCGCCTCCTAAGGCGCAGGAATATTTTTCCTTCGAATCAGTTTGTGGTATAAACGCAGCCATGGAATTCGAGCCCCTGCATTTCGTCGACCGCCTGACCGTGATCAATCCCCGGGGGACCATCGGGGTGGTGACCCTCTGGTCCAAACCGGATTACGTCATCGAACGCTTCCGCCAGGCCGGGGTGGACCTGGACCCGGCCACCAGCCCCATAGCGGTCTTCGGCACCCTCTACGGCAACGGCCTGAGGGAGATGCTGCGGAATTTGTTGTATAACCCGCAGATTCAGGCGCTATTCATTTGCGGAAATAATCGCTCCGGCTCCCGGGAGGAGTTGCAAAACTTTTTTGAATTGGGCCTGGAGCCGGTGGGCACCTCCCTGGTGCAATACCGTCCACCATCATTAGGAATCCTGGTAGCCCCGGCCAGGATTTGCAAGACCAGGCGGATCATAGACGATTTGGTGAAGCCAGAGCTGTTTTCCACGATTCCAGAGCTTATCTGGTTAGGCGACACTAATGAAGAGCAGATCGGGACGGACAGCTTCAAAAGGTTTTTAGTCACTTGGAAGCCTAATTCGATTAACGAACTTAATCGGCGTCAAGTGCCGCTTCCCGAAGTTGAAGTCCAATATTTTCCCAGCAACCCCCGGGGCCATGTGGTGGTGCGGGATACGCCCATAGAAGCCTGGAAGGAAGTTTTGTATTTGCTGACCCGCTTCGGCCGCCGGGTGACCTTGAAGAAGGGCGACCGTCTGGAGTTGCAGCACGTCAAGGTGGTGGTGGAGCAACCGGAATTCGAGGCCGAGAAGGAACTCCATGAAGTCAATATCGCTCCCGAGAAACTGCGGCGCTATCAGGAAGACATCCTGCGAGGCGAACTCCGGCCGGATGAGACCTATAACTACGGCCACCGGCTGCGGGCCTATTTCGGCCTGGATACCCTGGAGGCCTGCGCCGAGCGGCTTAAGAAAGACCCCGAGGACCGCAAATCTTACGTGGCCCTGTGGGACACCGCCCGGGATCTGACGGTCAAGGAGGGGCGTCCCTGCCTGGTATCGTTGTTTTTTCGCCGGTTTGAGGGCAAACTGACGCTCAGCGCCACCTTTCGCACCCACAATGCCATGGATGCCTGGCTGCTCAACGTCTATGGGCTCATGGCCATTCAGGCCTGGGTGGCCGACAGGGTAGGACTTCCTCCCGGAGCCATCGTGGTGATCAGCCACTCCCTGGGCCTGGACCCCAAAGAATTAGACCGGGCCCTGATGATTATTGGCAAGCGCCCCTTCAAGGTCAATCTCGACCCCATGGGCTACTTCCGGGTGACCGTGGACGACGGGGACATCATCGTAGAGCACCGCTTCGAGGATGTGACCTTGAGGGAGTACCGGGGCAGGACCGCTGCGTCCCTGCAGCACCAGATCGCCCGGGACGTGGCCGTCTCGGACCTCAACCACGCCATCTATCTGGGGCGCCAACTGGCCAAGGCCGAGATGGCCCTCAAAGGCGGCCGGGAGTTTGTGCAGGATTAGCGGGCAGTTGTCAGTAGTCAGTAGTCAGTAGTCAGCCGTCAGCTTTCAGCCAAAGCCAGGGGTTTGGCGAAGGTAACATGTGGGGTGGGTACTGCCACCATGTATCCGGAACTATTTTGGCGCCGGCTAAACCACCATGGCCGTTTGGGGCCTCCCCAAGCATGATATGCCTTGTAGGGGCGGTTCGCGAACCGCCCCTACGGGTGGACTTTCCCGTAAAGCCTGCGGCTACACCGCCAACTCCTGGAGCTAAGTCGGCAGCCAATCTCCCACAGGTGACCACAAATTTGCTGACTAATTTTCGGTAGCCGAAGCATCTATGTCCCCATCGCCCGAAATCCACAGCCGGTTTATGGAATTTATGCTGGAGCACAACCGGCCCCGGATGGACGGGTTTAAAGGCTGGGTCTTCCATCCGGGCATGTTGTTTCAGGCTCTGGGAAAATGGTGGGGGGATCAGGGCCTGCGGGCCGTCCCCCATGAAGGTCTGGACCTGTATAGTTTTGAGGTTGGCGGCGGCGGGCTGGAAAGCGTCGATCAGCAGACCCAAATCCCGGCGGCGTTTGCCGGTCAGGTCGTAAAAATCGACCGGGATTTTCTGGGAAAATCCATCTATATAAACCACGCGATTTATTCTGATGATGGCCGTCAACTTTTGTCCGCGGTTGGACACACCGTCCCCCGGGATGGGCTGAAGATAGGCCAACCGGTGGCCGCGGGTGAGATCATTGCGGTGGTGGCGGGATTTCCCGGCAAAAAGACCAACCTCCCGCCCCACCTGCACCTGACGTTTGCCTGGGTGCCGGCGAATTTCAGACTGGAGCAACTTACCTGGAACAATCTGGGCCATGATGCCGGGATCAGTCTCATCGATCCGCTGACCGTTATCTCTCCCCTGACCGGTTGATAGGTCAGGGGCGCCTTGCAAGAGCCGCTTATGGTGCGTAGGACGCACCCTACATTTGCGGCGGGCCGGTCCCGGTTAACGCATTTCCATCGCCTGGTGGTTTGACCCTATAATCGTTGAGGAAAAACGTCATTTGGGACGATAGCGCCAATTTTGGTTTAATCCTCATCGGCACGGTCCACGGCGATCCCCGGGGCCGGGCTCGGGCCGGGAAACTTCTGCACCACCTGCGGCCGGACCTGGTCACGGTGGAGATCAGCCCCTTTTCCCTGGGTTACCGTTTAAAGCACGGCCGCGGCTGGCAGCGGCAGCTGGCGGCAGCCCTGGCGGCGCTGCCGGCCGGGGCGGAACGTCACCTGGCCATCCAGCGCCTGGCGGCCCAGGTGGCGTTGCCCTTCGAGGTCCGGGCGGCTGGCGATTATAGCCGGAGGCTTAAGGTCCCCTGGCGCCCCCTGGACCTGGGTTTTTTGTCCCGGCGGCACCTGCCCCGGTATGAGACGGAACTCCTGAACCTCGCCAACCTGGAGGCCTTGCTGGCTACCGCCGACGGCGATCTTGAGGATTTTGTGGCCGGGCAGTTCCGCGGGACACGGCAGGCCTGGGCGGGAGCCCCCCGGCGGCGCATCTTCCCCGGCGTCCCCGAGACTCTGCGGCGGGAACGGTTTCTGGCCCGGCGGCTGCGGGGCTTGGTCTGCCGGCATCGCCGGGTGGTGCACCTGGGCGGCTGGGAGCACCTGGTGGAATGGGAGGATTCTCCCGGCCTGTGGTCTGCTCTGGCGGATCTCAAGCCGCGACGAGTCCTTCTGGACGAAGCGGACCGGCTGCCGGACTTTTAAATGCATCCAGTCAGGTTCAAAGTTCAAGGTTCAAGGTTCAAGGTTCAAAGTTAGGGGTTAGGGGTATGCACTTCAGGAACTTTTCATAATTGATGCGTGGGCCGAAGGTCCGTGGGCAACTGCCTGCAAAAGTTCTGCCTTGAGAAGTTATGGAGAATTTGGTGACATAGGCGTCTCGCCGGTGCCGGATAAAGGTGCGCAGTGCGCACCCTACACGGCGGGCGAGACGCCCGCCCTACAAAACTGCTTGAAAAAGTTCCCGTAGGGGCGGTGAGCGCACCGCCTCTACAACAGCTTTTCATGATGTACGGGTGAGACAACGGCTCAGGCGCTGCTGACCTGAAAAGTTCGTGGTGGCACCGGCATCTTGCCGGTGCGGGCGCACAGGCTGGAAAGCCTGTGCCACCGATGTAACTGTGCCCCGAAGGCGGGCGCGGAGGCCCGCCCCACAAAACTTTTCATCTTTTGCGGCTGGGCCAAGGGCAACGGCACGAAAGAGCCCCGGCATGGCCAACCTCCTGGTTATACACGCTATTCGGCGAAATACTTTTCTTCGCACAAATTAAGTGCTTGAGTTTATGAGGGAAAAAAGGGTAAACTCTCACCCGATAAACGAAGCTGATTGATCCCTGGCGCGGCGAGAGGCAGATATGGAGATTCGTCCTTTTACTTTGCCGGTGGGGCCGGACCGGACTATCCGCGCGGCTCTGGGGGTGCCCCGGAGCACCACCATGGACGGGGTCCTGGTCCTGGCTCACGGGGCCAACAACAACATGGACCACCCCCTCCTCAAGGGGCTGCATGAGCTTCTGGCCCGGGCCGGGCTGGTGACGGTGCGTTTCAATTTTCCCTATGCCGAGGCCGGCCGTAAGTGGCCCGGCTCGGACGAGGCCCTGGAAGGGATCTTCCGCCTGGTCCTGGAATATGTGGCGCAAATGGATGAATTCAAGGGCCTGGCCCTCTACCTGGGCGGCAAATCCATGGGGGCGCGCCTGGCGGCCCAGATCGTGGCCAAAGACGTGGGCGCCAGCGGCCTGGTCTTCCTGGGGTATCCGCTCCACGCCCCGGGAAAACCTTCGATACTGCGGGATCAACCGCTGTATCAGTTGCCCTGCCCGGCGCTGTTTATCGAGGGCACCCGGGACCCTTTTTGCCGGATGGACCTGCTGGGAAAAGTGCTGGGCCAGATGCCGGTTCGGAGCGATCTCCACGTCCTCCCCGGCCTGGGCCATTCTTTTGAGTCCGGGCGGCACGGTATGGCCCCGGAGGTGCTGGCGCAGATCAACCGGGTGATCCTGGGGTGGCTGGATAGTTTATAAAGAGGGGGAAAAGGGTAAACGGGGAAAAGGCGAAAAGGGAAAGCCCCAAACGGTTTTTTGACCTTCCGTTTCGCCTCTTCGCCTTTTCCCCTTTTCTGCCTGGTTTTGATTTGCCGGAAATGTTGGAACTCTCTTAAGTGATTGCACAGGTTGATTTATTATGAGCGTCATTCTCGTCGTGGACGACGACGCCCCCACCCGGGAGGCGTTGGCGACCGGCTTAAAGAAGTTGGGCCATGAGATCCACCTGGCCGGCACCGGGGCCGCGGCCCTGGAAGAAGTCCGGCGCCACCCGGTGGACCTGGCCATCATTGACCTGAAGCTCCCGGACATGGAGGGCACCGAGCTGTTCGGGGCCTTGCGCATCCTGCGGCCTGAAGCCATTGCCATCATGATCTCCGGCGCCGCCACGGTGGATGAGGCCGTATCCGCCCTGAAGCGGGGGATTTACGATTTCATCACCAAGGACTTCCGCATGGGGGACCTGCGCAAGGTGGTGAGCAAGGCCCTGGAGACCCAGCAGCTCCTGGTGGAAAACCAGCGGCTGCGGGAAGCCCTCCGGGACAAAGGTCCCACCGGGCGCCTCATCGGCCGGGGGCCGGCTATCCTCAAGGTCCTGCACCTGATCAGCCAGGTGGCGCCCATGAAGAGCACGGTGCTGATCGAAGGGGAGTCCGGGGTGGGCAAGGAACTCATTGCCGACGCCATCCACCACCAGAGTCCCCGGCGGCCCAAACCCCTGGTGAAACTCAACTGCGGCGCCCTGCCGGAAGGGCTCATCGAATCGGAGCTCTTCGGTCACGAGAAAGGCGCCTTCACCGGGGCCATCCAGCAGCGCAAGGGCCGCTTCGAACTGGCCGACGGCGGCACTATCTTCTTGGACGAGATCAGCGAGATACCCCCGGCTACCCAGGTGAAGCTGTTGCGGGTACTCCAGGAAGGGGAATTCGAAAGGGTAGGGGGGACCCAGACCCTGAAGGCGGATGTTCGGGTGATCGCCGCCGCCAACCGGGACCTGGAAGAGGAGGTGGCCTCGGGGCGCTTCCGTAAGGATTTGTTCTACCGGCTGAACGTCATCCACATGACCATCCCGCCCCTTAGGGACCGGGTGGAGGACATCCCCCTGCTGGCGCTGCATTTTCTCGACAAATTTTGCCTGGAAAATGACCGCCCCCCCATGGGCTTCAGACCGGAAGTCATGGAGGCCTTGAAAAGTTATTACTGGCCGGGCAACGTCAGGGAGTTGCAGAATGTGTTGGAACGGGCCGTGGCCCTGTGCACCAGCAATATGGTGGAAATGGAGGATCTGCCGGATGAAATCCGCCGGCATTCCCCGGAAGACGACAAGATTGTCCTGCCGGTGGGGTCTTCCATGGATGAGATCGAGCGCCAGGCCATCCTCCAGACCCTGAGAAAGACCGGGGGCGACAAGGAACTGGCCGCCCGCCTCCTGGGCATCGGCCTGGCCACCCTGTATCGGCGCCTCAAGGAGATGGACCTGAAAATAGTCGCGGCGGAGGAGTCCTGAGATGGCCTGGTTAAACTTCCTGGACCTGCGATCATTGCCGGTCAAAGAGGCCGAAGCGGTGATCCTGCCTATTCCCTATGAAGCCACCACCACCTATGGGGCCGGCACCCGGCAAGGCCCGGAGGCGATACTCTCCGCCTCCCGCCAGGTGGAGTTATGGGACGAAGACTATAACTGGGACCCCTCGGCCGCCATCCGTCTGGCCACCGCCGCCCCCATCGCCCCGGAGGTCTCGGGCCCCCAGGCCATGGTGGAGAAAATCAAGCGCATCGTGCAGCCCTTAATCTCCCAGGGCAAACTCATCTGCGCCTTAGGGGGCGAACACACCATCACCGTGGCCCTGCTCCAGGCCATGCAGACCCGCTACCCGGACCTGACGGTGGTGGCCCTGGACGCCCACGCCGACATGCGGGAGAGCTACGACGGCAGCAAACTCTCACACGCCTGCGTCATGCGCCGGGCCTATGAACTGGGGCGCCCCCTGACGCTGCTGGGGGTGCGCAGCTATTCTCAGGACGAGTACCAGCTCCTCAGGGTGGCGCCGCGCCTCAAGCTGTTCAAGGCGAAAGAGCTCCACACCCCGGAAGGCTGGCAGGCGGCCCTGGAACACCTCCAAGGCATTTCGGGACCGGTCTATCTGTCCATCGACTTAGACGCCCTGGACCCCGGCATCATGCCGGCGGTGGGCACCCCGGAACCCGGCGGTTTGTCATACGGCCAGGTCCTGAACATCATCGAAACCCTGACCAAACGAGGCCCCATCATCGGCCTGGACCTGGTGGAACTGGCCCCCATCCCGGGGCAGACGGTGAGCGAATTCACCGCGGCCCGGCTGCTTTATAAGGCTTTGGGCTATATCTATCAATCACGGCTGAAATGACGGTTTTTGATTCAGAATGTTCGAAACCGGAGTAAAAGCAATGACAACCAAGAAAAGCAATCCAGAAAGCAAGCGGACCGCAAAGAAAACGCCTTTACCTAAAAACAAAACAACATCTGCAAAAACTACTACAAAAGCCGCACCAGATAAGAAGGTGCCCACCTCTGACAAGGCAGCACCAGAGAAGGCCAAAAATAAGATTGGCTTGCAGTTGAACTGGAACCGTGCAATTCATATTGATACAATTATAGATGACACGCTGTTAAAGATACTTACTCCAATCATACTGAAGCTGAGGCAAGATAGCACAAACCCCATAACAATCGGCATCGATAGCCCTGGAGGAAGTATTGCCTCTATGCAGTCCCTTTTGGGTTTGTTGCAGGCACCCGATCAAGATGGTAACCGTGTAGACATATACACTGTGTCAACCAACAGAACATACAGTGCTGCTGCCAGTCTGCTCGCTTTTGGAGATTACGCCGTGGCATTCCCGCACTCAAAAATTCTCTACCACGATTTGCGCTATTCGGGTATCGAAGATTTAACGCCCTCGAAAGCACTGCGTACCGCTCGTGAATTAGAAAGAGGTAATGTGGAGTTCTCGCTAACCCTTGCGAACCAAGTTAGTCCGCGCCTCATATGGGTTTATTTGGACCTCTTTAATAATTTTGAAGAGGCTCGAAAAAGTTATCCACTTTTTGCGGAAAAGCAAGATACAGCATTCGCTGACGCTTTACCAGCAGATGAAAATCGCAGCGTTGATATAGTTGGATTTGCTCTAACTTTGTTTCGTAAGCTTTCTAATCCTATTGGCAATGACATTGCTATAGGAGCGTTACACCTACTTAACAAATGGAATCAAATTGACAAGATTGAGCGGCGACTTTTAATTAATAAGGAAGGAAAGGGAGAAAGTACAGATTTTATAAAAGGAATTACTGATCTGGTAACCGAAATTCGAGCTATGGACTCAGGTAATCAAGAATCGGTTGAGTCACCTGAGCCTACTCAGCTTGATGGCCTGAGCGAATCAGCCCGAATTGAAATTAAACTATTATTTGAAGTGATCGCAAGACGCTTCGCCTCTGATAAAAATCTTAATCTCACTTATGATGTTTTTGATAGTATAATGGATGACTTTGCTTTCATAAAAGATATTAACAGCAAAAAACATGTCCATACTATCACTAGGTTTATGATCCAACACGACTATATCTTCTTTAAGCGTTCAATTGCCACTGAATTGAACAACGCAAATGACGAGACTGAGCGCAGCAAAATACTCGATCCATTATATCCGCAGGCGAGAATGCTCTGGTTTTATATCGTTTCAATCTGTAGGTGTTTATGTAGTGGAGAGCATTTCCTTACGCCATACGACGCTCAATTGCTTGGCCTTGTGGATGAGGTGTTAGGGGGTGGCCTTGTAGTAAGTAGGCGGGAGTGGAGAAAAAAGCAACCAGATTATGTTCAGACCAGCGACTAATATTAAAAACAGGAAACAAAGAATGCGCAGAAAACACGAAGACTTTCACGACGGGGCCAAAGACGGCCTGACCCCGTTGGAGCCACTGGATATCACGAGGGTTCAGGATTTTGACGAGCTCCTGGCCGCCATGGGCAAGACCGCCTTCGGCGGCCGCAATCTGGGCGAGGCCGCCGAGGTCTTGACCCAGATGGTGCGGGACCCGGAGTGCACCATCGTTGGCACCTTTTCCGGGGCCATGAGTGTGGCCAAGATGGGCCTGTTGATCTGCGAAATGATCGACCGGGGCTGGCTGAAGGTGGTCATCACCACCGGGGCCCTCATCGCCCACGGCTTCATCGAGACCCTGGGCCGGGCGCACTATAAGTACCCGGAGCAGGTATCGGACCGGCAGCTCTTTCAGCAGGGCTACAACCGCATCTATGACACCCTGGAGATGGAAGCCAACCTGGATTATGCCGAAGACGTGTTCCGGGAGGTGTTAGAGGGGTTGGACCGGGATCAGGTCTGGTCGTCGGCCAGCCTCTGCCGGGAGTTGGGCCGGTATCTGGCGGAGGCGAGCGACAGCCCCGGGATCTTGCGCTCGGCCTATTTGAAGGGGGTGCCGGTGTTCATCCCGGCCTTCACCGATTCGGAGTTGGGCCTGGACCTGGCGGGCTATATGGTGCGGCGGGCGCTGGCGGAGGGGAAGGACATCGGCGAGGCCCTGGGATCGGTGTCTCTGAAATTCAACCCCTTCCTGGACCTGGGAGCTTATGCCCAAAAGGCCCTGGAGACTCCGAAGCTGGGAATCTTTACGGTGGGGGGCGGCGTGCCCCGGAACTGGGCCCAGCAGGTGGCGCCCTATCTGGAACTCCTGCATAGCCGCCTGAACCTGGATCTGCCGGAAGTGCGGTTTCACTACGGAGTGCGGCTGTGCCCGGAGCCGGCCCACTGGGGCGGCTTGAGCGGCTGCACCTTCAAGGAGGGGGTCTCCTGGGGCAAATTTGTCTCACCGGAGGACGGCGGCCGTTATGCCGAGGTCCTGTGCGACGCCACCATCGCCTGGCCGCTCCTGCTCAAGGGCGTCAGCCAGCGTCTTGACAAGGCGCCAACGGCCTAACCGCAACCCGGTGTGAGGTCTCAGGACAGACCGGAATTGAGGACCGCGATACCGGCGACCAGTACCACGCCAAGCAACGCCGCCCACAGCGCCACCTTGGCGGGGTCAATTCGGGAGAAGCCCTTCAATAACTTTGTGTAATCCATAACCCACCCTGTAGGTTCAAACTTTATTTTCCCTTACCTTATTACCGGCGCATAACCATGACAATGAGGGATTTCCCTAATTTTACCGGGAATAAGCCTGAATCTGCCTCGGGGTTTGGAGAAGATTTTCGTAGGATGGGGCCGGGGAGCCTCGGGCTGATTAGGCCTCGGAGGACGGGGGCAAAGTGCCGCACGAGGCGCAGCTGCAGAGTTTTTCTGTTTTTAAGGCCTGGTAGCCTTCCCGGAGCAGGAGGGCGACGATCACCAGGCCGATGACCGGGTCAGCCTGCCAGATGCCGAACCAGTAGTTGAGCCCCAGGCCGATGAGCAGGGCCACGGATAACATGGCGCAGGCCAGGGTCTGCTTGGAGTCGGCCATGAGACTGGCGCTGCCCAAGGATTTTCCCGTCTGATATTTGAGATAAAACAATGCCGGCATGATAATCATGGAGGCCAGGGCGATGAAAATGCCCAACAGGCTGGGGGCGGGGGGTTCCTGGAAGATTAATTTCTCCAACGATTCATAGAGCACGTAAGCCGCCAGGATGAAGAAGGTATAGCCCACGATCTTGACGGCCCGGCGTTCCCGGCGCTCTTCCTCGGCGGGGCTCAGGCTGGCGTACCGGGCGAAGCGATAGATCATCACCCCGCCGGAGAGAGATTCCACCAGGCTGTCGAGACCGAAGCCCACCAGGGCGATGGACCCGGCCCAGGCGCCGGCCACCAGGGCCAGAACGCATTCCACCACGTTGTAGGCGATGGTGAAGTAGGCCAGGTTAAGGGCTCGTTGTCGCAGGTTGGTCATGTCAGTGAGCATTGAGCAGTAAGCAGTGCGCACTGCGCACCATGAACCTCCCGGTTTATTTCTGGGGCGGAAAAATAAAGGCCTTGAGCCGCTCGAAATAAGCCCTGCCCCCCACCCCATAGGTGTCGTTGTGGTGGGCCCCGGGGATGATGTAGAGATCCTTGGGGGAGTTGGCCGCGGCAAAGAGGCGCCGGCCCATGGCCACCGGGATGATTTCGTCGTTGGCGCCGTGGATGATGAATACCGGCACGGTAACTTGGGTAATCTTCCCCAGGTTGTCATAGGGCACCTTGGGGCGCCAGTCGAACATGAAGGGGGCGATCATCTTGGCCATGTCCGAGGAGTTGGTGAAGGCCGACTCCAGAATCAGGCTCCGGCAGGGTTTTTTGATGGCCAGGTCAGTGGCCAGGGCGGTGCCCAGGGAGCGGCCGAAAAGGATAATCTCCTGGGGCGGCATCCCCCGGGTTTCGGCGGTGTAACGGTAGGCCGCGGCGGCGTCCAAAAAGGTGCCTTCCCGGCTGATGCGGCCCTGGGAGCGGCCGTATTCCCGGTAGTCAAAGATGAAGACCTGGACCCCCACCAGGTCATGGAGCAGTTTGATATTCTCCAGACGGTGGCTGATGTTGCCGCCGTTGCCGTGGAACCACACCAGGACCGGGGCCCCGGGCTTGGGCACCCACCAGCCGTGGAGCTTGACGTGGTCTGCGGCCTCGAAGTAGACGTCGTCGTATTTCAACCCGAAATCCGCCGGGGTGCCGACGAGATAAGGGTCGGGGAAGAAGACGATGCCTTTTTCGGAATATTCCAGGATCATGGCGGCCCCGTTAATGGTAAGCCCGACATCTCAGATTTCAAGATAGTTCCTCATGGGCCGTTGGTCCACCCATAAAGCAAGAAACAGTCGGTGGGGCGGGCGTCCTCGCCCGCCGGTTTGGTAGCTGCAGGCTTCAGCCGAATGGCGGCGGCCACAGGCCGCCCTATAACTGGCTTGATGGTGCGTAGGACGCACCCTACGAAAAACTTTTCAGGACAGTAAATAAAAAAAGGGCATACCTGATGGTATACCCTTTTGCGCCGGGATACAAAAAAATAATCCGGGCTGGTGACCGGTCAGGGGGTTGTCCCGGTGCGGCTCAACCCGTCAAGAACCCGACGATATAGCGCAGGGCCAGGCTGGTGATGACGACGCCTAAGCCGATGCGGATGAGTTGGCCGGAAACAAACTTCTGGAGGCGGGCGCCGATGTACTTGCCG
>JAUSOZ010000079.1 GCA_030655955.1 Deltaproteobacteria bacterium | reverse complement strand
AGGGTTTTACTTAACCTTGCAAAATTGGATGCTTTCGGTAGGTTTGCTCGGGGCCAGCTCCAGGACCTTTGGGATAAGGTCTTTGCGTCTAAGCTTTTTCAGGCCGCGTTCCAGGTTGGTCTTGGTGAGGTTGAGAAGCCCCCAGGCCTGATCGTTCTCCAGACCGGCATCATTAAGGAGATAATCGGTTATCTCTTTGGGATCCAACTCGTAACTGATGGAGACTTTAGGGCCATAGACGACATCGCCCACCGGGACCGGCCCGTTCTCCTTGACGTAGCGTTTCAGGTTGTTCTTCAGCTCCGTGTCCATCGTCTGGATGGCCAGGAGCAAGGTAGCCGCCTTAACCGCGTCCTCCCGGGTGGTGGGGTAGAGAATATTCACCGGCACGATGGCCTGGGCCATGACCGGGCAATGAGCCATAACCCCGCACCAGCCACAGAAAGAGCCGGGGGTCGGTTCAAAGTTTTTTCGGGATTCAATTTCAGCGATCCGCTTGTCCAGTTCGTCCGGAACCGTTGCCAGCTCATCCGGGAGAAGGATGACTTCCCGGTCCGCTCCGTAGCGGAGAAAGTGGAGGCGCAAGAGGATCTCTTGAGCCGTGGGAAAGGTGGCTTCCCGCACTCCCCAGCCATAGATCCGCAGTTGCAGATTTATCTCCACCGTTTCAGGAATCACGCGGTTAGATTTCCAATCCTGTACCACCACCAGCTCACCCTGCCGGTAGGTCCAATCCACCACCATACGGAAGAAGGCATCGTCGCTGAAATATCCGGTGGGCTTCCAACGCCGGTCAAAGGCCAGCTTCAGCTCCACCCCAGGGGATTCCATGGGCGGCAGAATGAAGGAGTTGAAGAATCGCGGCCAGATCTCGAAAACGTCATCCGGGGCCTCTTTGGGCGTGAGCTGCTCGGCCCAGGCCCAGTCGGTTTGGAGTTTGGCCCCGATCAGCCGGTCCAGATATTGAGCCGCCAACTCGTGGAGCATTTTCCCGATGACCAGCGGCTCCGTTTCTGCCCTGGGGATCCGCTCGATGTAGATCTTCTTATAAGCAAAGGGGCATTTCTCGTCCGTCTCCAGCTTGCTGAAGGAATAGCTTGGTTGCTTGGCCATGGTCCCTCCCTTACCCGTCGAGGTGCTGGGCCGGTTTTACGGGAGCTATAAAGGATTGGATCACGGCGTCTTCCCCGAGAGATTTTGCCAGGCACATAGCCGCTAACTGGCCCACGCCGATTCCCACACAAATGGCGATGACCGCCTTATCTGAAGATTTATGCTTCGAGATTCCCAGCTCCTGCATGCACCGCCGAGCTTCCGAAACCAGGAACCGTTTTTTCTGGTGCTCCTTGCGCCATTTCTTGAACCGGTTGAACATCAGGGCCTCCTTAAAAAAAGTAGGGGGCCCGGAAAAGGCCCCCTTGGTTTAAAGGGATAGGTGAGAGGTTAAAACAGTGACTTACGGGCGTCCTGGGGCCTGGTGTTGCCTCTGGCCTGGGGCGGCGGGGGTGTGATGGCCGGGGCCGGCGTTCCCTCCCAACCCGGAGGGACCACTTCTTCCTGCTGCTGGGTCGGCCCGGGGCAGTTCGTGCACCGCTGTAACCCCTGCTCATCCCGCCAGGTGGCCGGAAGGTCCGGGTGATAATCACAGGGACCGGTGACCGGGGGCGGAGTAGTGGATGCTGAGGAAAACCGATCATCGGCCCCCAGCACCTTGAGGTTGGCCACGATGACCGTGATCCCAGCCTCCGCAAATGACTTAACGACCATCTCCGGGGTCAGGCCGTCGGCGATTTCTTTGAGGTTCGGGGCCAGCTCAATCACCAGAGAGTATCTCCAGGACTCTCCCTCCGGCTTGCGCTCCCATTCCTTCAGAATGGCCAGATTGCCCATCCCGGGTTTGTGGGACCGGATAGGAAGATGCAACGGCAGCTCCTGGCCCTTGTGGCACATTTCCATCAACTCGGGCAGGGTGACGGGTTGGGACTCGGTCCGCTTAGTTCCCTGGGGAGTCTGGGGGCCGGGCCCGGCCTTGGCGGTGGCAGCCCTCGGCTTCTTGGGCGCTCCGTCGCCAGCCGGGGCTGATTTGAGGTTTTCAGGAACATGCGGGGACGGGGGTGCAGTGAACCCGACATCCGCGGCCTCATGGTAAAATTCTGCCGCCGTTTCCGCCTGATCCTGGGGGGCTTCCTGATGCGGCGCCACTAAAAGCTTCCGGGCTTCCACTTCCAGGGTTTCCATCCTGATCTGGCGGTCAATGCGTTTCTTGGTAATGTCGTAACCCAGCTCAGCCAATTTTTCTTCCGGCCCCCGATATTCCAGGGACATCACATAAACCACCATGTTCTGTCCCGCGGTGGGACCGGCGGGCACGGTGACCGTTTTGGGACTCAGGACCAGGTGGAGGAGAATGCCCGATAAGACTCCGCCCGTGATGGTTTTGATCAGCACCAGGCTGGACAGGATGGCATTGACGCTATTCCAACTCGTCGTCCTGAACCTCCAGACACCACCCACACGATCCACCCCCTCCAGAAGCACTTGCAACGTGCCCATGGGCTTGCATTTATCCCTTTGGGCATAGGTGGACTCGACCCGTTCGCAGGGACAAGGAACCGTCCCGTATTCGGTGGGCTTTGCCAGCCGAACTGTGCCCGGGGTGGTATCGGAAATTTCTCCTTCTCCCAGCCGTTGGGCCCTTTCCCCATCCCCGGTGCACCAACATTGGTTTCCCTTGTAGCAGGAGTACCGGGTAGGGAAGTTGAGATCAATGTCATCATACAGCAGCCGCACCGGGATCTCGGTGAGCTTCTGGACGTTCTGGACTTGCTTGATTTTTTCCATCAGGGCCGTGTCCGGAATGAGGCGCCCGGCCTGGTCCCGTTGCATGGTGGTGATGGTGATGTAATCGTGCTTCACCGGGAGGCGGTAGGTTTCATTGCTCCCCTGTTTCTTCCGTTCATCCCCCAGGCCGCCGATCTTAATCTTGCCGCGTTCGGCCAGTTGGGGAGTCAATCCTTTGATCGCCATAAAAATGTCCTCCTTACCCTTGGTAAGAAAAGTTATTTACCGTCAATTAACCAGGCACCGATGTAGATAGAGGCCCAGCCGCCGATTAATAAAAAAAAGAGAGCGACCGCCTTCAGCCGCTCTCTCCAGGTCCCACCCCGCAGGGGCCAGAGGTTCATCGGGGGATCACCTCATAACCCCATGGGCATGACGATGCTGAAGTAATGGGGATCTGCGGGGGACGAGAGTTTGGCCGGCCGCTCCGGATCGTTGATCTCCAGGACCACCTGGTCGCCTTCCATCATCGCCAACGGCTCCAGAAAGTACCGGGCATTGAAGCCCATTTCCAGGGGGAGCGGCTTCTCCAGGTCATTCTTCCCAACCGTGAAATGCTGGAGGATTTCCTGCCCGTCGCCCACATCCGGGCTTTGATGTGAAACTTCCGCAGCCTCTCCGGAGAGCTTAAAGATCACACCCTTGAACCGCTCAGAGGTAAGTAGGGAGAGCCGTTTGACGGTGCTGAACAGCTCCTCCCGGTTGAAGGTAAACTGGGAAAGGAGGGCCTCTGGGATGATCCGGCGATATTCAGGGAACTTCGCCTCAAGAAGCCGGATGGAGAGAAGTTTGTCGCCCGCCAGGACCGTCAGCATTTTCTCGTGAAGGTTCAGGGAAACCTTCTCCTCCTCGCCCAGGAAGCGGATTATCTCCCCGGCGGCCTTGCGGGGAATGAGGATCCCCTTGTCCAGGCCGAAGAGCAAGCCGACAAACGGGTTCTCTCGCTGGATAAAAGTGAGCCTGTGCCCATCGGTGGTGACCATGCGGAGGTAAGGGCGCCCCTCCTCCTCAACCCCCTCGCAGAAAACCCCGGTGAGGTGGTATTGGAGATCGTCTCCGGTCGATGAAAAGATGACCTTGCGAATCATCTCCTTGAGCACCCTGCTCTCCATCTCGACATACCCCCCTTCCGGCCTCTCCGGGAGCGGGGGAAATTGTTCCGGGTTAATGCCGGAGAGCTGGTATCGGGACTCGCCTCGCTTGATCTTGAGGGTATGCTTTTTGGTGTCCTTGAGTTCCAGGTCGCCGGCGGGCAGTTCCTTGACCAGGCTGCTGAGCTGGTGCGCCGGGACGGTGACCGCCCCCGCCTCGATGATCTGCGCCGAGCAGTAGCCCTTATAGCTGATCTCCAGGTCCGTGGCCCCGATTTCCAGGCCGTTGCCGTTGGTCTTGATAAGCACGTTGCTCAGGATGGGCATGGTGCCCCTTTTGTCCACCACTCCCAGCACCGCGGAGATTGCCTTTAACAAAGTTTCCTGATCTGCTCTGATTTCCATGGTCTATGCCTCCTCGAAATTTTTAGGGGTTTCATAATAAGGGGTGAATGGGTCCTTACCCAGGCGCAGCATCAGGTCGCCGCACCTGGAACAGATGGCCGTGGCGTCGCCCAGGCCGACGATCACCGGCTCCTGGAGGCCGCAATTTTTATCCGTGCATTGGAATTGGTAAACCGGCATCCGCACCCCCTTCCTGGGTTTCTTGTGTCTCTTGTATGAGGTTGGCTACCTCCTGCCGGCTGACATTATCCAGCAGCGCCTTCTTGATAAGGTTGAGGTGATTGATAATCAGGTCGATTTTCTGGAGGTTGACGGCGGAATTGCCATTCAACACCCGGGCCAACACCTGGCAATCATCCGGGGAGAAGGATCTGACCACCAGGCCGGTGACCGCATCCAGGGCCTTCTCCCAGCGGGATACCGTCTCCAGGTCCTCCTTCTTGGGGACAGCGAAGAGGAAGCGCTCTTTCTTGGCGTCCACCAGGGCGTTAACAAACCTTCGAAGGTGGTTATAAGTGGGGAGCTGCCCGGCCTTGATTTTCTGAAAAACCAGTCCCTGCTCCCCGTGATCCTGTAGGCGGCTGATCTCGAAGGCCTGGGAAGGGGAGATAGCTCCGAAAATAAGGGCATCCTGGAACTTGGGAGACAGGTTCAGTAACGACAATCGCTCGTCCACTCGCCAAACTTGTTTGAACCCCAACTTTTGAGCCAGATCCTCTTTGGTGTAACCCCTGTCCAACATTTCCTGGAAGGCCTTGGCCTCCTCCAGGGGGGTGAGGTCCTGCCGCTGGATGTTCTCCACCAGGGCCATTTCGGCGATCTGGTTATCGTCGGCCTCGATCACGCGCACCGGGGCGGTGTTAAGCCCGGCTATCTGGCAAGCCCGCCAACGGCGCTCACCGGCCACCAGCATAAACTCCTTGGGGAGGGGGGGACCCGGGCTGTCCGCTATGAAGGTGCAGAGTCGCCGCACCACCACCAGAGGCTCGATGAGTCCCTGCCCCTTGATGGACTGCGCCAGTTCCTCAAGCTTGGCCTGATCAAAAATCTTGCGCGGCTGGAGGGGATTAGGGTATATAAGAGACAGAGCAATTTCGTTACCGGGCTTTGGCGAGTCCGGGGAAGTGGTTTCGGGGGCCTGGTGAGAGGGCCCCCTTTCTTTTTTCGGCCGGCCGCTCCAGCCGGGGTGAGGGGCTTTGGGCTTCGGGTTCTCACATAACCCCTCTGCCCTGGTGCATTTCCCGGTCCCGCCCGGGATGAGTTTGCCCTTGATTGGGTTGCCCTTGCGCTTCCAGAAATCACAGGTTGCGCAGTCGCCGGTTGCCACAGGTTTTCTTTTCGCCATAACCATGCCTCCTTAAAAAAGTTGGTTTTACTTAAAGAGCTTCAGCTCAAGTCGATGGCCCGGCGGTAGGTGAACAGGTCTTTGTCGAAGTTCTCCACCTTGGGGGCCGGGATGTTCTGGAAAGCCGTGAGCATCCCCTTGAGAAACCAGTTAATCGCCCCGCCATGGATGCTCTTGGCAAGGACGGTATCGTTGCCCAGGATCTCGATGGTCGTTCCGGAGCCGGAACTGCTCAGCCGAGAATTTAGTCCGATGGCCGGTTGCCCCACATTTTTCCGGTAAGCGTTGATCCGCTGGATCATGTCAGCCAGACTCATGGATTCCTCCTCCTCGTGCCTTCATTGTCTCCTCCTTAAAAAAAGGTCTTTTTGATTAGGGTGATAACCCTGGGGGAGTTCGGGCACCTGGACCCCCAGTTTCTTTTCCAGCCATGCCGCCACCAGGCGCCGGTGGCAGAACTTGCCGGGGGGCTCCCAACACAATAAAATTGCGTCTGGCCCCAGGTCCGCGAAGACCTTCTGGGGATCCAGCTTATCCAGAATCGCCTGGTATTCGGCCCGGTAGGCGTCTTCGGCCATTTTGAGCATGTTCCGCCGGGGGGCGAGGGCCGGGTAACGCCGCCGCCCCTTGTACCAGCCGGGGGACCACAGAGCGATGGAGACCAACCGGGGATCGTCCGGCTCTCCGGTGAAATGCCAGAAGTTGCTTGTTTGCATCATCCCTCCTCGGCAATCAGTTTTTGAGCCCCCTCAGAACAAAAGGCCGTCCACGCCGGTGTCTCGGCCAGGATGATATATTCCTCGTCGTCCACCTCCAGGCAGTCGGGCACGGAATCTTCTTCCAAGTCGAGATATGCCAGGGCCTTCATGAAGTCCTCCCTGGTGCAGTTTTCCCAGAAGTCTTGGGCCCACTTGATTTGATCATCCCTGGCCCACTCGAAGAAACCAGGGGGGAGTTCGTCTGGCCCCAACTTCAGCATCCCCTGGGCCAAAAACCGGATGTTCAGCCCATGCGCCTCACTCATAATGCTTTCACCTCCTTTCTTTCGGCCTTGGCGACCGCGTCTGCCAGGGCGTTAAAGATGGTGTCGTCGTCGGCCTCCCCTGCCAGGGCCAGCTTGCAAGCCGCCAGCAGGCCCTCGTGGGCGTTGACGGCCTGGACGATGAAGCGAGTCCGGGCCAACCGTTCCGGTTTGGGCGGGATAGGTTTTCTGTAACCTACGAACATCAGCCGCCCGTCGACCTCAATGGCCCCCGGAGTTACCACTTTCCATGCGGTTGTCATGCGTTCAGCCCTCCTTCACATAGTCGCCCAAAGGCGGGTAGAGGGGAAAATGGTCGTCCAGGTAGGCCGTTACCGCTTCAGCCCCTTGGGCCAAGAGGTTGCGGATTTTCTCAACCTCAATGATGGGTTCCCCATCGCAGAGAAGGAAAACGAGGTCCCGCGACGGGGTGCCGTTGGCGCCGGACCTGAAAATCACGCGTTCCGGGATAAACTCATAATAGCCGCTGCTCTCCCGGTCAAAGGGGATGCCTTTCAGCCTTAAGAGATTTTCCAGGTCTTCCCAGCAGCCATACCTGGCTTCGGAATCTTCCAGGGTGAAAATGCCGTCCTCAATCCAGGCATAGTCGTCCGCGTGTTCTGAGGGGTCCAGTTTGTCCATCTCCACGCCCTCTTCTTGCAGGGCCTGAGTAACTTCCGCGTCAATCAGCGCGGCGGGGAACTCAAGTTTTCCCCAATACCGGTCTGCCATGGGTCAATCCTCCCCCACTTGGGCCTTCAGTTCATTTAAGAGAGCCAAGACCTCCTCTCTCGGTCCACTAAAATAAATGGGGGGCATGTCCCGGTAAGGTGATTTTGACCTCATCTGAACAGCCACCCGTCCCTCATACGATTTATAGGCGATAGCCTCATGGAGATTGAACCAGCCGTTCCTACCTCTGCACTCGATCATAGCCGCCTCCTGTCCAATTTGTGAGAGAACTTCAAATAGCCCTCCTTAAGCCCCCATTCCAGCAGAGCCTTGATGGGGATTTGGCCGTCCAGGGACTCACCAGTCCATTCTTCCCTATTGCCGTTATGCGCGTAGACCCCACAGCCAATCGTAATGGGGCCGTCACCATAGCCGCTTTTCGTATGAAGGGTGGTAAGCCCCACCCTCCTGCCCTTGATGGTATTGACCTCCATGATCCTCTCCATTAACTCAGGTCAATGCAGCGTTTGTAATTCCCTGAAATCACGCTCACGTCGTCCAGCTTGCCGGCCGCCGCGGCTACCTGGTCCGCCAGGCCCGCCAACTGCTGCTTCAGGGCCTCGTTGTCCTTAAGGTCCTCGTAATCAGTGCCGTTGATCGCCGCCCGGAGCTGGGTCAGGGATTCCGCCACCTGCTCGTCACCGAAAATGTTGAGGTCTTTGAACCAGTCCTCCACCCGCCGGACGCTTTCCAGGGTGTCGTTGCGGACGATCCGGCCTTCCTTGAGGCGGCTGGAGAGGTTCTGCACCGTCTCCACCACCTTTTTGCGGAGGTAAACCACTGCCTCTTCCACCATCTCCTGGTAGCGCTCCTGGAGCTCGGCCCTGGCCTGCTCGTAGGCCGCGATGATCTCCGGGGCGCTGCCTTCCTTCACCTCGGCCCCCTTGATCTCAAACACGGTCCAGAAGAAGTCGAACTTTCTCCGAAGCTGGCTACAGGTGGGATAGTGGGGAGCCAGGCGGTGCCAGATGTCCGGGTATTTTGCCCGCCACTCATCCTTGATGGCCTCGTAGCGCTCCACGAACTCTTCGGCCTTGGCCAGGTATTCGGCCTTCAGGTCTTCCAACCGCTCCATCACCCGGGCCAGGTTCCGCTTGGGGATGGCCCGGACATACTCCATGACGAAGGGGTAGGAACTGTCGTTCAGGTAATTTCGGGCCCGATTGCCCAACTGGCCGAACACCTGCCGCCACTCTTCGGGGTAAAGACGCTTGTTCCCCAGCCGAAAAATTTCCGGGACCTCATCATCCTGCAGCCCCAGGTCTTCGGCACTCAACTTGGCCTGCCCCGGCCAAGACCGGGTGTTCAACTGGATAGCCACCATTTCTTCAAAGCCGTTGCTTTTCATCGCCTTGCCTCCTCTGAAAAAATTAAGGCCGGTCAATGCCGGCCTTTCTGAGAAACATCATGTTCTCATCCCAAACCAGGGCGCTGCCGCCCCGGGCTGGGTGGAAAAATGAGGTTTTACTTAAAGAGGGATGTCTCGATTTCGTTGACCCGATCAGGATTCACGTCGTCCACTCCCTGGAAGGCGTAAATTTCATTTCCTTCAAACTGTTTGATGTTCTCATTACCCTGCTTTTCCTCCGGGGTGAGATCCTTCGTGTCAAAGTCCAGGACCATGACCTCGATGCCCCCCTGATCGGCCATGATGTGTTGAATCAGACCGCCGTCCATGGTGATAACCACTCTTGCCATAGTCTTGCCTCCTTACCCACACCAGGGGTTTAAATTGACCTCCTCAAACCCCGGGGCCGGGGGTCCCAGGGCCGAGAGGATTTGGTCCGCCTCTTCCGTCCACCACCAGGTGGCCGCGGCGCCGTCGTCGGTGATTTCCAGGACGATCTCTTCAGGCCCGTTGTCTGGCATTGCCCCTCACCTCCGTCCGGAAATACTCCGGTTTGTTCTGGCGGTCCGTCACCACCCCCAGGGCCTGCTCAAAGACCGCCATGGCCTCATCGCAGCTTTTCCCCTGGAACCCCTTGCCTTCCATCTTGATCTGGCCGTCTTCCAGAAACTCCAGGATGATTTCTTCGCTCATGGCCTTACCTCCGCATCACCAGCCGCACCCGGCCGTCGTCCAGTTTCTGTTCGCTGACCCGGTAACCGCGCTTCTTGGCCTCGGCCCGAGCTTTCTCCACGCCATAAGCCTGCTTCAATTTTCCCAGCCAGGCATCGCTGTAGCCGTTTTGCCGCTGGTCGAACTCCGAAACCCAGGCCCGGTAAGTGCCGTCCGACTGCCGCTGAAACCCGATGTCGTTGGCCGCCAGGCCCACATGCTGCCGCCGGATGATGAGGTGGGCCTGCTGTTCTCGCCGGTCACCCTGGTAGCCATAAAGGGACCTGGCTTCCTGGTGGACCTCCAGCTTGCCTTGAAACCCCAAACGCTCCAGGGCAGCCACCAGGGCCGCCCTGTCCTTAAACTCGATCTGAACTTCGCTGTAATGGGACATCACCGCCTCCTTCAGTTGGGAGAGGGAGCCGGAACCGGGATCACCTTCCGGCTCGCCTCGCTGAACCACCTGAGCAATTCATCCGCCACCAGCTCCGTTACCGTCGCCTGCAGCTCGCCCCTGTGCAGGGCCTTGGCCCTGGATTCCAGGACCGTTCATAAAAACTTTGGGAGGGCCAGATTGAAGCCCTCCCTGGTCTCAACCACACTGGTTTCATGAGATACCGTCACCACCATCATATCTGTACCCTCCTTTGGTTTTTCACTTCCTGCACCGCCGGCCGGCTGGCCGAGATGGTCCGGGCCCGGGCCCACTCCCGCAAGGCGTCCATCTGGACTTTCTGGGACCGGGAAATGGGGATGACAAACCGGGCCGCCGCCTCCAGGTCCCCGCCGCTGTAAGCCGCCTCGATGGCCACCTGCCGGATTTCTGCCCCGCTGTAGCCGTCCAGGTCGGGAAGGGTTTTACCCTTGGGGGAAACCTGGAACTGCTCCAGGTAAATGTTAAGAATCTGCGCTCGGTCGCCGGTGCCCGGATTGTCCACAAAGAAGATACCGTCCCAGCGCCCCATCCGGGTGTATTCCGTCGGGAGCTTACTAAAATCGTTACAGGTCGCGATGACGAACACCTCGGAGGTGTGATCGTTCAGCCATTGCAGGAAGGTCCCGCCCACCCGCTGGGTAGTGCCGCCGTCGTTGGAAGAACCGCCCACTCCGGCCAACCCCTTCTCCAGCTCATCAAGAAACAAAACGCAGGGCGCCATGGCGTCCACCACCTTTAGAGCGTCCCGCATCTTGGCCTCGCTTTCCCCCACCAGGGAGCCGAAGACCTTACCCAGGTTCAGGGAGAGGCAGGGCCAACCCACCTGATTGCCCAGGGCCTTGGCAAAGTGGCTCTTGCCGGTTCCGGGGACACCCAGGAGCAGGATCCCGCGGAAAGGCAACCCGGGGCGCCGGCTCTTGAACCGGTTGAGCGTCCAGTCCTTCAGGTTCTCCAGGCCGCCCAGGGTTTCAAAGGTTTCCTTGAATTGACTGAACTCCAGGGCCGCCGACTTCTTGACCATCTGGGCCTTTAGCTCGGTGATGGTCTTGGGGTCGAAACATTTCTGCCGAACCAGAGCCAACGCCATGGCGTTCTCTGTTTCCTCCCAGGTCAGCCCCTGGGCCGCATCCAGGACCATGGCCTCATTCTCAGCCTTGACCCCGGTGCTTTCCTCCAATCCGCCCAGGATAATCCTCAGTTCGTCTCGGGTGGGCAGAGGAAAGTCAAGGACCACCACTTCCCGCTCCAGTTCCGCGGGCAAGTCAACGTCCGGGGCGACCATGACCAGCGTGATCCCCTTGGCCTTGTAGGCGGGGAGGTTATTCTGGATCGCCTGGATAACTCCCGGCTCCTTGATGGTGAAATGGAAGTTTCGCAGGAACCAGACCGCCTTTTCTTTCCCCCGGGCCGCAATTTGGGGGAGGTCGAAGGGGTCGGCCTCTTGCCATTCCGCCCCGTTTCCCAATTCCCGATAGCCCCTCACGATATCCCATTGATAAGGGGTCCTGCCATTGGCCTGCTGGGCCGCCGACCCGATAAACCGCTCCGGCTCATGCGTCCGAACCAGCAGGACCGGGTAACCGGCCTTCAGGTAGTCTTGAATCATCTTTCACCTCCAGAAATTAAAAAAGCCGCCATAAGACGGCTAAAAGTTTTGTCAGACGAAATAGTTAGTTCAATATAGGGGTTACACCTCTGGGGTGAGATTCATAAGGCGATTCCCTCTTCGGCCACTCTCCGGTAGAAGGAGAAGCCTTTCTCCCGATAAGCTGCAAAAATGCCAGCATCAAAGACCTTCAGGGGGATAAGCGGGGTAAAATCATGATCCCACATGACCTGATAGGCAGCCTCCAAGAGGGCCCCCTCCATCTGTGGGGTGCAATCTCGGACAATAGCCGCCACATCCAGGTCCGAGTCGGGGTCTGGGTGTCTCCAGGCCCTGGAACTATAAATAATAACGGCCTGTAATTGCTCCCCGGCCATCTCCTCCAGCCGTTTTTTTAAGGTGGTGACCAGAATCTGATGGGTAGGCAACGGAGATTTGTCTTCAACCGCCGGCATCAATCATTCCCTCCACTGAAGTACCCAGGGTTGAGGGGGCTTTTGCTGCCATCTCCATACCTCCCCGCCTCGAGACTTCTTGCGATAGAGACCCGTCTCTGCCATCAAGCGCTGCAAAGCTGCCAAACGCCGGTGAGCATATCCTTGGGGGTCAAAGAGAATTTGACCATCTTGGGCAATATCCAAATATAGGGAGGAAATATTTTCTTTAAATTCCTGGGGAGTCTTGGCCAAAAGGGAGACTGCGCCGCGGTATGCCGCCGGAAGAAAACGCTTTAAGAGAATATGCCTCTCCCAGAGTCGCGCCGGTAACTCCGTAGCGATGATAAAGAGATCCCAATCACTGGCCTCGCACGCCTGGTCCCGGGCTCGGGAGCCGTACAAGACCACGGCAACCAAGCGCTCTCCCAGTCGTTCCTGGAGGGCCGTCACTAATTGAAACAAAATAGCTTCTTGGTCTTCCATAGTTGGTATTCTTGATCTTCCAGGTATCAATCCCGATGAGCGGCTTGGGGGGGACATATTTGTTTGGTTTTTCTACTCCGGGCCTGGCAAAAGTTTTTTGATAGCCGCAACAAATGACTGAGCCACTGCAATAGCTCTGGCTGCGTCTTCTTGAGGCACATGCCGGGTGTCGCCGTAGTCGCCAATGCTGCGCAGTTCAAAGAGCCAGTTCAGATTTTTGCCGTGCTCTTTATCCAGCTTGCTGGTTTTGACCAGGAATTTGTGAATGGCTGCAATAACGCCGCTGTGTTTCTGGTATTCCATGCCCTCGCTTAACAAGGCTGCGGTGGCGGCATAAAAGGCGGCGTAATAGGCCCGGGCCGCAGCAAAATCCCAATGCCCGGCTTCGTAAAGCAATTGAGCCGCCCGGAGGGATTCCTCCGCCCGCTCCAGGTTGGCCTTAACTTCCGGCTCGAAAAGCGCCAGGTTCATAGCTGTATCCCTTCCCGCCGGGCGTGGCGATAGAACTGCAAAATACCGGCCTGAAAGTCTTGCACCACGGCAGGCTTGACCGAAATCAGCCGGTCCGATTCCAACTGCAGCGGATAGAGCAACTCGGCCAGGTTCCAGATTTCCTGGAAATAATCGAATGGCGCCTGGAGCAAGACCAGCAGATCGATATCACTCCCCGCTTCGGCTTGGCCGCGCGCCTGGGAGCCGTATAGAATGAGACCGGCAAACCGGTCCCCATAATGCTTCTCTAAAATCTCTTTGCACTTTTGGATTATCGGGTCCATTGGCCTCTCCTCTAAGGCTATTTTACTTCTAACCGCGACTCGATTTCACTAATTAATAATAAGTGAACAGTATTGGGGCTTACCCATACCAAACAGCGCAGTCTTTCAGGTCGATTAGCGCTCACCCGAAGCTTAACCGGTGTCGGGTGTGGCGCTGGGTGCGGGAGTTTGCGACAGACTTGTAAATGCCAGAGATTCTCAATGACTTGAAGACCTTGCTTGCTCACAAAGAAATACCAAAGTAAGAGATGTGAGGCAGTTATTCCCTGAACAATAACACGCCCGCACGAGTGGCGGCCTGACGCAAGACTTCGTCGTTTGTGGCTAAAGAAAAACCACGGCGCATAGCCAAGTGGAGGTAGGCAGCATCATAGGTGGAAAGCCGTTGCTCCCGCGCCAGCGCCAGAATTTCTCCTAACATCAGCTCCGCCCGTTCAGCCTCCACCACGATGGGAAGTTGCCAGAGAAGAGCCAGGAATTGCACACTAGCCGCTTGATTGAGCCGCCCGCGCCTTTCGGCAACTAAAAGGGCGTTGCCCACCTCCAAAGGCCAGATGTTAGGCACGAAGGCCTTGACTGCGGCCAAGGATTCCAAAACCAAGTCGGTATAAGCATTCCCTTCGTCTTCAAAGGCCCATGCCAGAGTTACCGAGGCATCCAATACCAATGCCGGCAGGGACATCACAGACGCCCTTCTTCCACCAGCTGGCGTATTGAGAGTCCGGCCAAACGACGCCCCCGGCGGAAGACCTTAATAGCGGCGATGGTCACCTGAGGATCCTGTTGGCTGGAACCAGCCACGGGAATTAACGCCGCTACCGGAACGCCATGTTTGGTGATGATAATCTCCTCCCCCCGAGCTACCTGTTCCAGCAATTGTGAGAGACGAGTTTTCGCCTCATAGGCTCCTACTTGAGGCATATACACCTCCTTTATACCGGTATAAGACTAGTCTATTAAATGATATTGTTGATGTCAAGCGTGACATGCAGATAGAGAAGAGAATGGGATAATCCATGATAAATTAAGGTATCCACGCCCGATCCGGCTGTGCCCTGGTCAAAAAAGATGTTTTTACTTAAAGGTCGTCGAACAGGCCCGGTTCCTGCAGCTCCGGGACCGGCCGGCCCAGGTGCTTCTCCAGCCATTCAGCCACTAGGCGCCGGTGACAGAATTTTCCGGGAGCTTCCCAGCACAAGAGAATCACGTCTTCCCCCAAGTCATCAAAGACCTTTTGGGGGTCCAGGTTATCCAGTATCTTCTGGTATTCGACCCGGTAGGTCGCCTCGTCCATCTTCAGCATCTCCCGCCGGGGAGCCAGGGCTTTGTAACGCCGGCCGCCCCAGCCTCGGGGAGACCATAGGGCGATTGAGACGAGGTTAGGGGCGCAGCTACCTCTGAAGGTTGCAAAATTACTGGTCTGCATCAGGTCACCCCAGACCACATCGCCAGCTCTGGTGGACGCTACAATATCCGCCATGCCGGTAGTAATGGCCGGAGGCCTCCGGCATCGGCGCCATGTGAGAGCCGTCATGGTAGGTCACGCCGTTGGGAACTCCCGTGGCATTGCAACGCTCATGGGTGTAACTTACCGCCCACCACGGGGCCCGGCAGACCCGGCACCGCCACTTGATGCAGCCAGCCATGGACTCGCACCGGGGCTCCAGGTTGCAGCCCAGGTTATCGGCGCAGGTAAAACAGGAATGCAACCCGGGGAGGGTTTCAATTTTCTCAGCCGCCAAAGAGGTCATTGGGAGTTCTCCTTGAGGTTCTCAGCCGTCCATCCTGCTATCCAGGCTTTCAGGATGGCCACGTTTTCGCTGAATATCGGGGTTAAATGCTGGACCAAAGAGATGTCCAAGGATGGAGCGCATATCATCCCCTGGCGCTGTGCCTCCCTTCCCATTTCCTGGGCGGTGTCGGTGTCGATCATGTTACCTCCTTAGAGAAGAGGGGGCCCGAAGGCCCTCCCGGCGTTGCTCTCTGTTACATTTCCGCCCAAACTTCGGGGGGATAGCTGGCCTTCAGGTCGTTCAGTTCCTCGATTAATTGGTTAAGCTCAATGGCCGCCTGTAAGGCCTTGCGGAGACTTAGCCGGAGATTGTGGATCACCAAGGCGTCGCCAGATTGACGGACGCTCTATTGGATGTCTTGGAAATAATCTTTGCTCAACATCGCCGCCCCCTTCTGAGCCTTATTGTTGAGCCGCGCCTCTCCAGTACATCGCCCGTTTCAAAGGCGTTCCCCAGGTCCATCAATTTCACTACTTCAACCCGGGCCCATTCGGTGGCCGCGGCGTCGTCCATGCCCCAATCGTTGATAAAATGCGCCCGCAGCCGGTTTCTGAGTTCGGTCTCGGAAATTTTCACCTCGGCCACTATCATGGTGGTGGTGGCCTTCAGGCTATCCAGGCCGCTCAAGGACCGCTTGCACCCGCAAGCGCCGTCGATACCTTCCCGGTCACACTCGGAGCCGAAGTGAAGGATCTCACCTGGCGTGGCCCAGCAGAAATCGTTCTGGCGCTGCCCCTGGGTTTGTGTAGTGGTAACCAGTAACTTCATCGCCTTGACTCCTATAGAGAAGGGGGCCCGAAGGCCCCCGGCTTGCTGATAAAGGGGTTAACCCCACTGCGCCGCTTCATATTGCGGTAACCGACTGACGATCCCCCCTTCAATGGCATGGATAATAGACTCAAACGCCTTGAACAATTCAGTCTCCGGCACGTTCCCCTCAGCACATTGATAATGCCAGCAATGCAGGGATTTAAGGGCCTGATACACGCTGCCAGGTGTCGCCGGCTTAAAAGAATAGTCCAAAGGCCTAAACTTCTCAGCTTCACTGTCCCCATACCTCTGGTTCACGGCCAGGACATTGAGATCAAACATAGCCCGCCCTAAATTGACCTCAAAATTATCCTGGTCCTGGTCATGGCCAATACCTCTTAAAATCCGGCCGATCCTGCCATAAGTCAGGCCATTGCTGCCCATCGTCTCATTATTAATCCATGCGACTACCCGATTGATCGTGTTGTCACTGACTACAAATGCGCTCATCGCCTTGCTCCTAGAGAGAAGGGGGCCCGAAGGCCCCCGGTTGTGGTTTATGCCGCCCGATCCATGGGGATGACCCCCTTTGCCTCGATTACCCGGCACATCTTCTCGGTGGCCCGATGGGCCCGGCTCCAGGTGTCCGGGCTCGCCTTCGTCTTCAGTGGAGCCTCTTGCCGCTCCGCCTGCCAGTCGGCCAGCCAGGCTGCCCCAGCATCCTCCCGGTAGACTTCCTCATAACCCGGCGTCTCTTCCGGGCCGATCCTGGCGCCCCGCAGCCGGCGCTGGCGGTCAATGAACCCTTTCATGCCATTGAAAGCCACGTAATATTGGAACTTGCGCTCCTGGAACCGGGGGTGCCCGGCCATTTCCAGCAGCATCACCACGCCCTCCTGGACTACCTCTTTGGCGTCAAGGTACCAGGGGAGCTTCCCCTTAAATTTTCGGTGGTAAACATACCAGGCCATCTTGTAGCCAGCCTCAGGGGCAAGGGGGCCGGGGCAGATGGACCGCTTCAGGTATTCCACAATGTAATAACCGCGCTTCAGCGTCGCCTTGGCGGTCAAGTAGTCACACTTGAAGAGCACCATAACAACATGGGGGTCAACCATGCCTTCGGGGACCGGGATGATCTCCCGCTCCCTGCCCTTACCCTTGTTGCCGTAGGCTCCCACTAATTTACGTTGCACTTCGCCCTCAGATGTGCTTAAATTTTTCATGACGGTCTCCATGATTTTTGTGGTGGTTTCGGGCCTCTCAGGGTTGCTGCCCTGGGGGGCCCGGTTTTTTGTAGGGTTTAATAAATGTGGTGGTCAGCGATCTGGAGCCTCGATGGCCTCAATGCTGCTGTCCATGTCCACGAAGGACCCACCCAGCCAGCCGTGGGACTTGCTCAGGGCGCCCTCAATGTGGGCACCCCAATACCGCCTTGCCCGTTCGTATTCCCCGGGGGCGGCGTCCTTGATGATGTCCTTCGCCTCGTGAACCAGGTTGCCGATTTCCTCCTGGATTTCCCTCAGCCGGTCAATCGCTTCTTGCTTTTCAGTCATCGTCTTCCTCCTCTAACCCGGCCAGGTCTGCCAGGTGAGTTACCATATCGCCCAACTCCTCGTGGGCTCTCGTGAATTGGTGGATAAATTCCATGGGGACGGTTTCCCCGTGGGCGTCCAGGTTCTGCATAAGGGAAAACGCCCGATTCTCGATCAGGTCCAGCGCCTTCCGGATTATGTCCAGGTCCTCCCGAATTTCTTCTCTATCCATGGTCTTGCCTCCAGATTTGATATTGAGCAAAAGGCGCTCAATCGGAGACAGGAACCGCAGCTCCTGTCCCCTGTTCAAGGCCTTAAGCCACGTAAGCCAAAACCTCGTACCTCCCGGAAGGCATCGTGTACCAGGAAAGCCTGAGGTTCGAGTTGTCCAGCTTGCCGGTCTCTTGGGAGAGGATGTCAAACATGGCCTGGCCTTCTCTCCCGCACAGGAACCCGGACCAGCGGTTACATTCCTCATCCACCACCAGGTAACCAAGGCCCTCGATGGCCGCCATGATGTCAGCCAGGGGAATCTCATTGAAGTAAGTCGGGTCCACGACAACCCCGACAGCCTTGTTGACCTTCTTCTTTTCCGCAACCTTCATGGCCACC
>JAUSOZ010000070.1 GCA_030655955.1 Deltaproteobacteria bacterium | reverse complement strand
CCCTCTCCCCCCGCTGCGGGGGGAGAGGGCTGGGGTGAGGGGGGCCGACAGGAAACGTCACCACATATAAAAATTGTTTTTTAAAGGAATTGAAATGTCAGGAAACGCCTACCCTGCGGCCTTGAGAAGGGTGATCGTGGCTCTGAGCCGCTGGCCCGGGGTGGGGGAAAAGACCGCCTCCCGCCTGGCTATGCACCTCCTCCGGGCCCCGGAGTCCGAGGTGCTGGAACTGGCCCACGCCTTGACGGAACTCAAAGACAAGATTCGGCTCTGCCGGCGCTGCTTCGCGTTTGCGGACCAGGAACTCTGTCCCCTGTGCAATGACCCGGGGCGCAGCCAGGGCCAGCTCATGGTGGTGGCGGAGCCCGGGGACCTGTTGGCCATTGAAAAGATCGGGTGGTTTAAGGGCCTCTACCACGTCCTGGGCGGGGTGATTGCGCCGCTGGAGGGGATAGGCCCGGACGATATCCGCATCCGGGAACTGCTGGACCGGGTCCGGCAAGATGGGGTCCAGGAAGTGATTCTGGGGCTTAACCCCAGCCTCGAAGGGGAGACCACCACCACCTACGTGGCCCAGGAATTGCGGCCCCTGGGGCTGAAGGTGACCCGCATCGCTTACGGCCTGCCCATGGGCGGCGAAATCAAGTACGCCGACCAGCAGACCTTGAGGGAGTCGTTGAGCCATAGGGTAGAGACGTGAGTCAGTAGTCAGTAGTCAGTGGTCAGTAGTCAGGAAAAATGGCGGTTGCAATATGAAGAAAGATAATCTGAATTCTCAGGCGCAGATTCCCTTTCCCAAAGAAAGGATCGCCGAGTTTTGCCGAAAGCATCACATGAAGAAATTGGCGGTTTTCGGGTCGGTGTTGCGAGAGGACTTCCGAGACGATAGTGATATCGATGTGCTGGTGGAATTTGAACCGGGGCAGGTGCCGGGGCTGGCCTTTTTCGGGATGCAAGAGGAACTTTCCACCATCCTGGGCCGCAAAGTGGATCTGAATACCCCGCAATGTTTGAGCCGTTATTTTCGGGATAAGGTTTTACAAGAGGCGGTAGTGCAGTATGGCGAAGGATGACCTGGTCCGTCTGCGGCATATGGTGGACAGCGCCATGGAGGCGGTTGAGTTAATTCACGGTAAATCTCGCTCCGACCTCGATACCAACCGGGTTCTCAGTCTGGCCCTGGTCCGGCTCCTGGAAATTGTCGGGGAGGCGGCCAGCAGGGTTACCACCGGCACCCGACAGCAAACTCCCAAAATTCCCTGGTCTCAGATAGTCAGTCTCCGTCATCGGCTGATTCATGGTTACGATACAATTAATATGGACATTCTCTGGAAAATCTTGACTGATGACCTACCGCCGCTCATAGCTCAACTCCAGAGAATTGAATAGAATTGAATATACTTAAAGTCACCAAGTGTAAGGGGCTCCCATCGCCTACGGCATGCCCATGGGCGGCGAGATCAAGTACGCCGACCAGCAGACCTTGAGGGAGTCGTTGAGCCATAGGGTGGAGACGTGAGTCAGTAGCCAGTATTCAGTAGTCAGTAGTCAGTTGGGCTTTTTGATTAGGTTCGAATATAAAAAATGAGAGTTCCACAATTAAAAGAAAATCCCAAGGGTAGTCAGAAATGGATTCAAGTTTTAATAAACGCTTGCCCTGAATTATTTAATAATCGTATTCGAGAGAGAGTTAGAAATTTATCGGGGCGGGATATTTGTTGGGTTTCGCCTCTGAA
This sequence comes from Deltaproteobacteria bacterium, assembly GCA_030655955.1. Lineage (GTDB taxonomy): Bacteria > Desulfobacterota > Desulfobaccia > Desulfobaccales > 0-14-0-80-60-11 > 0-14-0-80-60-11. Next base: position 4,093 of record JAUSOZ010000070.1, on the reverse strand, counting down.
GAAAGATGACTTCGCTGAATATCGAGACAGGGCGTTTTTAGAGAGAATAGGTCTTGATGAACTCTCCGAGGAATTGGGAAAATTCTGGCCGAAAAATGGACCGCAATGGGATGCCTTAGGGAAAACATCTGACGGCGAGACCTTCTTTCTCGTTGAGGCAAAAGCTAACTTGCCGGAATTGGTTTCCTTCTGCGGCGCAACGAATAAAAATTCCCTATCTACCATTTCTGACAGCCTGGCTAAGACCCAAGGGTGGATAACTTGCCGGAACTTCAGTATTGACTGGAAATGTGGCTTCTACCAATATGCCAACCGGCTGGCGCACCTTTATTTTTTGGGGAAAATGAAAAAGGAAGCGTATTTAATCTTTCTCTATTTCGTGGATGACCCAACCCATATCTCTACTTCTTGTGAGGAGTGGAATGCCGCTCTCGAACTCCAGAAAAAACTCTTGGGGCTTTCCGCCAAAAATCTAACGGGGAAAGTCATGGACATTTTTATAAACATTAATGAAATAAGAGCGTTTCATGGTGCGTAAAACGCACCCTACCACAACTGAACAGCTTTTGGCTGACCGCTGACTGCTGAAAGCTGACCGCTAATCATGTTTGATCGCCGTTTAATCCAAAATTTTGATTGGGTGCTCCTGGGGTTGGTGGTGATTATTTGCGCCACGGGCATCGTCAATCTCTACAGCGCCGGTTACAACCGGGGGGAGGGGACACCCCTCTACATCAAGCAGCTCTACTGGCTGGGCGTGGGCCTGGGCGTGATGTTTGTGACCCTGACCTATGATTACCGGCACCTGGAGAAGTTGAGCTACCCCATTTATATCCTCAGCATCGTGCTGCTGGTGGCGGTTATGTTCGGAGGCAAGATGGTCTCCGGCTCCCGGCGTTGGCTCCCCCTGGGCCCCTTTGCCTTTCAACCGGCGGAACTGGCCAAGATCGGCATTATCCTGGCAATGTCCACCTACTTCAACCGGCGGACCCGGACGGAGCCCATGGGCCTCAAGGAGCTGATCGTCCCCGGGGTCCTGGTGATGATCCCGGTGGCGCTGATCGTCAAGCAGCCCGACCTGGGGTCGGGCATCCTGGTGGCCCTGGTGGCTGCCAGCATAATTCTCTTTGTGGGGGTTAAGTGGCGCACCCTCATGGGCTGCGGCCTGACCCTGCTCCTGCTGTCCCCGGTGCTGTGGCATTTTCTGAAAGATTATCAGCGCCAACGGGTCCTGACCTTTCTGGACCCGGGGAGAGACCCTTTGGGGGCCGGGTATCACATCCTGCAGTCGATGATTGCCGTGGGCTCCGGCCAGTTTTGGGGCAAGGGTTTTCTCCAGGGCACCCAGAGCCAGCTCTATTTTCTCCCGGAGCAGCACACCGATTTCGTCTTTTCGGTCTTTGCCGAGGAGTGGGGCTTTGCGGGCTCGGCGGTGCTGCTGCTGCTGTTTACGGCCTTGGCCCTCTGGGGGTTGTCGGTGGCCCGGGACTGCAAGGAGCGCTTCGGCCACCTGCTGGCGGTGGGGGTGACGGCCCTGATCTTCTGGCAGATATTCATCAACCTCTGCATGGTCACCGGCTTTATGCCGGTGGTGGGTATCCCCCTGCCCCTGTTCAGCTACGGCGGCTCCTCCCTGATCACCACCTTGTTGGGGGTGGGATTTCTCCTGAATATCCGCATGCGAAGATACTTATTCGGGGGCTGATCATTTTTTTGCAAAAAAATTTTGACAGCGTGGGGAAAATAGGCTAAAAAGGGGTTCGTGAAAAGATACACATGGCCTTAACCTCAGGCAATACCTGCTTAAAGCTGTTAAGTATTCGATCTTAGTAAATAAAATACGAGGTGGCAGCCAGGAATGATTGACATTGATTGGACTTTGTACGCGCAGATTATCAATTTCCTGCTCCTGGTCTTTCTCCTGAACGTGGTTTTGTTCCGCCCTATCCGTAGCGCTCTCAAGGATCGGCAAGCCAAATTGCTGGCCCAAGAGACCGAGATCAACGTGTTGACGGATAAGGGTCGGAGCCTGGAGGATGAGATCAAGGAGGAACTAGCCGCGGCCCGGCGTGCCGGTGCGGGGGCTCGTGAGACCTTGAAGCAGGAAGGGGCCCAGGCAGAAGCAACCCTCCTGGAGGAAGTGAAGCGCCAGGCGGAGCTTGAATGGGCCACGGTAGAAAAGAAAATCAAAGCTGACATGGCCAAGGCCCGGAAGTCCCTGCAGACGCAGACCCAGACCTTTGCCCAACTGCTGGCTACCAAAATTCTGGGGAGGGAACTCTCATGAACGGCGGACGCAGAAGCGGCTGGCGAATGATGGGGGCAGCCTTCTGGGGTTTTGGGGCCGTCCTGCTGCTGGCAGGGGTAGCCGCGGCTTCAGAGGCGGCTGGTGGTCACGGGGGCATATCAGCGGCAAAGATGGATGATCTTCTCTGGCGCACCGTCAATTTTGTGGTGTTCGCCGGCATCCTGATCTACCTGGTGGCCAAACCGGCTAAAAATTTCTTCGCCAAGCGGTCCCAGGACGTGGCCACGACCCTGGAGGAGATGGCAGCCAGGCAAGCCGAGTTCGAGGCCGCGGTGGCCGCAGCGGAGGCCCGGTTGGCCGCGGTAGCCAAAGAGCGGCAGAGCGTGATTCAGCAATTTATGGCCGAAGGCGAAATGGAAAAGGCCAAGATTCTGGATAAGGCCAACCAGGTGGCGGCCCGCATCAAAGAAATGGCGACCTTTACCATTGAGCAAGAAACCAAGAAAGCCGCCCAAAGCCTGAAAGAGGAAGTCGTGGGCCTGGCCACTCAGATGGCCACGGACATGATTAAAGAGAAAGCTACCTACGCCGACCAGCAAGGTCTGGTGGAGGAATATTTAAAGAAGGTGGTGGAAACCCATTGATTGACATGACCGTTGCCCGACGCTATGCGAAAGCCTTGCTGACTCTGGGCAAGGAAGATGCTCATTACAAAGAGTATGGGGAGGGGCTCAGTGGATTCGCCCATCTTTTGGAGCGGGAACCGGAGCTGAAAGATGCCCTGCTCAACCCCATCCACGGCCGGGAGGATCGCAACAAATTACTGCTGCGCATGATCGAACTGTTGCAACTGCCTCCCATGGTTTCCAACCTCCTTCAACTTCTCCTGGAAAAACACCGCCTTACTACGGTGGAGGGAGTGGCGATAGCCTATCAGGAAATGCTGGACGAGGTGGAAAACGTCCAGCGGGCCAAGGTTAAAACGGCGATTTTCCTGGATGACGCCACTCAGGATCGACTCCGTCAGACCCTGGAGAAATTGACCGGCAGCACTGTGATCATGGAGGTGGAGGAAGATCCCAGCATCATCGGCGGCCTGATGGCCAAGGTGGGGGATCTGGTGCTGGACGGCAGCGTGCGCACCCAGATTAATACCTTAAGAGAATCCTTAATAAAAGGCGAGGTCTTATAAATGGAAATTAGAGCCGAAGAAATCAGCCAAATTATTCGCTCTCAGATCCGGGATTACGAGAAGAAGGTGGAGGTGGCCGAAACGGGCACCGTGCTGTCCGTGGGTGACGGCATCGCCCGGGTCTATGGCGTGGAAAAGTGCATGGCCATGGAGCTTCTGGAATTCCCTGGAGGGATCTTTGGGCTTGCTCTGAACCTGGAAGAGGACAACGTCGGTGTGGCCATCCTGGGTGAAGACACGCACATCAAAGAGGGTGACATCGTTAAACGCACCGGCCGTATTGCCCAGGTGCCCGTTGGGGACGCAGTCCTCGGCCGGGTCATCGATCCCGTGGGCAACCCCATTGACGGCAAGGGCCCCATCGACACCAAGGAGTTCCGGCGCATCGAGGTCAAGGCCCCGGGTGTCATCGAACGCCAGCCGGTGAATGAGCCCATGTACACGGGCTACAAGGCCATTGATGCCATGACCCCCGTCGGCCGCGGCCAGCGGGAGCTGATCATCGGCGACCGTCAGATCGGCAAAACCGCCCTCTGCGTCGATGCCATCATCAATCAGAAGGACTCCGGCATCGTCTGTGTCTACGTAGCCATCGGTCAGAAGAAATCCACCGTGGCCCAGGTGGTGGACGCTCTGGAACGCCACGGCGCCTT
>JAUSOZ010000069.1 GCA_030655955.1 Deltaproteobacteria bacterium | reverse complement strand
CCCTCTCCCCCCGCTTCGGGGGGAGAGGGGGTAGGTGAGGGGGGCGATATGTGCCGTTAGCGTATTTATGTAATCCTGTACTCAGGCAACTGTGGGGCTTTTGCCACAATCGCCGAAAAGTTGTGTCTTTTTTACCACACCAGGGGCCAGGCCGAAAACCCGGTTTGGCCTCATCACGCCAAAAACTAAACAATACCGGTTAGTTATCCTTTTAATGCCGAACGGCATTTCACCGTAAAATCCTGGTACAGGCCTTGCACCCTGTTCGGGCAAGGGGAGTATATCATGTGGCAACAGACTCTGGCGCAGCCGTTGACTTTTTCTGGCATCGGCCTTCATTCGGGCCGGCCGGTGAAAGTCACGATTCATCCGGCTGCCGCCAACCACGGCTTGCGGTTCGTGCGGGCGGACCTGCCAGGCCAGCCGGAGATCCAGGCTCATTACAGCAAGGTGGTGGACACCCTCCGGGCCACTACGCTGGGTGAGGGGAGGGCGACGCTCTCCACGGTGGAGCACCTGCTGGCCGCCCTGTTGGGCGCCGGGGTGGACAATGCCCGCATTGCGGTGGAGGGGCCGGAAGTCCCAATCATGGATGGGAGCGCCGGTCCCTTCGCCGTGCTTCTGGCCGCCACCGGGTTCAAGACGCTGCCCTGGCTCCGGGCCTACCTCCGGGTGCACCGCCCGGTGGAACTCCGGGAGGGAGACCAGTGGATGCGGGTCGTCCCCGGCGAGCCCCGGATCACTTATACCATCGATTTCAGCCACCCGTTGATCAAGCGGCAGCGTTTCACCGTGCCGATGGTCTCCGAGGCCTTTGCCCGGGAGATCGCCTCGGCCCGCACCTTCGGCTTCTTGAAGGAAGTGCAGTATCTTCAGACCAACGGCCTGGCCCTGGGGGGCTCTCTCGACAATGCCGTGGTCTTAGATGATGCCGGAGTCATGAACCCCGGCGGCTTCCGCTTCCCGGATGAGTGTGTGCGCCACAAGATTTTGGACGCGGTGGGGGACCTGGCGCTGCTGGGTCTGCCCCTGTACGGCCGCCTGGAAGTGAGCCGGGGCAGCCATGAATTTCATCTGCGCTTTTTGCAGCACCTGATGGCGCAAGAGGCGGCCTGGCGCGTCTGGGTGCCGACGCCTTACACCCCGGAAAAACCAGCCGCCTGGTTTCAACCCACCTTGTGGGAGGGGGCGACCGCCTAAGATTTGTGTAATGTAGTTAGTGGTTATGGGGGGGGAGGGCAGGCCACGGGGCCTGCCCGTTTTTTGTTGGGAAAAGAGCTATCAGCGGTCAGCTTTCAGCTTTCAGCAAAAAGAAGGGTGAGGGGTTTTCGGGCCTCATCGTTTTGTTTAATGTTTTGGGGTCTGTGCGGCTCTTAAAGCCGCTGTGGTTCTGTGCCACAATTTGAGACATTGGACATATTGGTACATTTTGTCTAGTCAATACTACCTCAGTCCGCATTTCAAAAAGATATTTGTGGAATCTGTGATAAAATGGCACAGGCGTCCGCCTATGAGAAGGAAGTGATAATTTTTAATAACCCAATAAGTCTTTTATTGTGTCAACAATAAAGTCCCTATTTTCATCAGTTAGACAAATCCTGCACCACTGATTGCAGAGAAGTTCCCACACGCTGCTTGAACTTTTTAGCACCTTATCCCCAACTAAGGAAGTCCACTTGTGATGATATGGATCAAGCATAGCATCATCTAAGATTGTAAATAGACTCCCAGCACCAATTCCAAATCGTTCTGGTAAGTCTCTCCAATTAAAGCCTTTGAGGCCATTAAAGACAACATATTCTGGAGCCTCGTTACCAGGAAAATTAATGCAACCTTCGCTATTTTCGCTATCTCCATCCAATATTCCAAATGCTTTGTAACGCAACCTATCATTATGAGCAAGGTGTCCTAATAACTTAACAACATTTGCTGGGCCAACGGGATCAATAGATATTCTTGATAGAATTTCACCCCCTTCTGGATGGGCTGCTATTATTTCACGCAATAATGTTTTAGATTCTTTGTCCTCAACAAAAATAGTCAATTCTGGATGGAGCCCTTCGTCTATGCGGCTCATTGCAAATTCTGGGGTAATTCCATAAATTACACTTAAGCCTGCAGGTCCAGGTAGTAAAAGTACTCTTGCCTCCATAGGTAATTCTTCTAGAATATAAGGGCTATGAGTTGATATAATTACTTGGATTCTTTTTTGTCTACTTAACCACAATAAAAATCGAACAAGTCGCCTCTGTGCTCTTGGATGAAGAGATGCTTCTACTTCATCTATTATCAGCAGAGAGTTATCGGGAATAGATTGAAGAGCGCGTAAAAGATCCAATGTAGTGTCTTCACCTGCCCCTTGATGAAACTGTGATATTTCACCATATTCTAACGTAAGAAGCCCAACCTCTCTTTTTTTATCAACATCTGAGGTTGCAAAACGAGCACCAGAATAATTTCTTCCAAGAATATGAGAGAGCCTACCTCTATATTCCTGGTCGATTTCATTACTAGAAATTTCGGCTGCGGCAAGGCGTGCAATTTTCGCATATCCAGCTGAGGCATCCAAAGGTAAAGTTCTAGATATATCGAATATATAAACGTGTCGTTTTATTCTTTTAGAAGGGATACTCCATCGCTTGCTAGGTTTTGCTATTCTAAAAGGTTTTGTCTCATTTCCAGTTTTGATTCGATAGTTTAATGTTACGCCTTGCACAGAATCCCATGGTGTTTTAATAAAAAATGTAGATGGATAATAAGTTTTTGAGGCAACTTTATTTTCATAAGCACATGCTGCCACTTTCAAAGCAGTACTTTTACCTGTTCCATTTTCACCAACAATTGCGACAACCGGAAAATTTAAGTTTATTGATTGTCCTGTCCATCCTCTTAAACCTTTGATCTCAAGCTGTTCCAAAAATTGCGGCCAAGCTCCAGCTTGAAATTGGTTACTTATCTTATTAATTTCTGCGTGGTCCATATTCCCTCCTATGTAATTATTTCGATATTACTCCAAAATATTTTATAATTCCAGAAAATTATCCTATATTTAATCTTTAATTTTGTCTAATGTAAGGGGGGAAAGGCTATAATATCTTGCCCTTATATAGGCCAGCATAATTATTATCCCTCGTTCCCAAGTTGTACTTGGGAACGCAATTATGGCCCAAGCTGCGCTTGGGCAAACTGATTGCTGACGGCGCTTTCTGACTAAAATAATTAATTCATTAGCAAAGCAAAGCTTTGCAATCAATTGGGTTCCCAAGCGCAGCTTGGGAACCAGAAGCAATCGGTTTCAGGGCTCGCCTATCGCCTCCCCCACCAACACTTCCCCCTGCCGCGCCCGGAGGTACACCATGATTCGGCGGTTGCGCCGCGCCGGTGGGCCGGGGAAGGTCACCCGCAGGTAGTGGTCGCTCAGGCCTTTTAGCCAACCCTCCCGCTCGGCCGGGCCTTCCACCAGCACTTCCCGGATCTGCCCCAGTTGGGCCTCAAGAAACTTTTTCTTCTGGGCCTGGCCTAACTCCCGCATGATCCGGGCCCGCGCTTGCACAACGTTGCCCGGCAAGGGAGGTAAATCGGCCGCGGGGGTGCCGGGCCGGGGCGAATAGGGGAAGACGTGCAGGTAGGTCACGGGGAGTTCGGCTACCAGGGACCGGGTGGCCTCAAAGTCGGCGTCGCTCTCGCCGGGAAACCCCACCAGGACGTCCAGGCCCAGGCCGGCGCCGGGAAAGCGCCGGCTGATCTCCCGCACCAGGTCTCGAAACTCTTCCGGGCCGTAAGGCCGGCCCATGGCGGCCAGCACCGGGGCGGCGCCGCTCTGGAGCGGTAAATGGAAGTGGGGGCAGAAGTCCTCCCAGGCCGCCAGTTCGTCCAGGAGCTCCGGGGTCACCATCATGGGCTCCAGGGAAGAAAGCCGCACCCGGAAGGGCCAGGCCTGGGCCGCCAGACGACGCACCAGGGCGGCCAGGCTGGCGGGAGGGGCGTGATCCAGCCCGTACTGGCCCAGGTCTACCCCGGTGAGGACCACTTCCCGGTAGCCCAGGCCGGCCAGCTGATGAAAGGCCGCCAGCACCGCGGCGGGCTCCTGGCTGCGGCGGGGGCCCCTGACCCGGGGCACGATGCAGTAGCGGCACTGGTGGTTGCAGCCCTCCTGGATCTTGAGCCAGGCCCGGGTGTGGCCGGGGGTTTGGTGGACTTCCCAGGGTTGGAAGCCCGGCGCGGCGGCGAAATCTCCCACCCACACGCCCGGCGCGGGCTCTCCGGCGTTCAGCGACTTCTTGGCGGCGATTTCTCCCTCACCCTCCCCGGGTGGGAGGGGGCTGGGGGGAGGGGGATTACTAGGTTCACCCCCACCCCAACCCTCCCCCATCAAGGGGGAGGGAGAATCAGCTTCACCCAGTGTTGCGTCCCCGATATATCTTGCAAAAATATTCTTAACTTTTTCGGGAGGTTTTCGTAGGGGCGGTTCGCGAACCGCCCCTACAACGGTCTCTGGAATGGGGGCCGGAATTTGTAAGATACTCCCGGGACATAACAGTAGTAGGTGCCCTGGATAATCACTCAGCAGGTGGGCCAGGGCCGCTTTTTCCTGGTTGCCGAACACGGCCTGCACCCCCGGCAGGGCCGCCACTTCCGCCGGGGCCCGCTGTCCATAGCAGCCGGTGACCCAGATGGGCGTTTCCGGGTGCTCCCGGGCCAGGCGGCGTATAGCCTGGCGGGCCTGCTGGTCGGCACGTTTGGTGACGGTGCAGGTGTTCACGATCACCAGGTCCGGCTCGGCCCCCGGAGCCGCGGCGCACCACCCCAAACCCGTGAGCTCCCGGGCCATCCCGGCCGTGTCACACTGGTTCACCTTGCAGCCGAAGGTAATGATATGGAAAAGACGGTTATCGGTTTTCGGTTTTTGGTTTTCGGTGGCCATTTTTAAGGGCTTCGGCTCAAGGAATCGAAATCGTCAATTTTTGCTAAAATTTGGGAAAAAGAAATGGAGGTATAGAAAACTTTTTTGCCTCTGTCCTGAAAAGTTCCTGGAAGCTTGTGTAGGACACCCGCCCTCGGGTGTCCCGGCACAGGCTGGAAAGCCTGTGCCACCATCGGCGGCGGGCACGGAGGCCCGCCCCACCAACCTTTTCATATTTTAGGGGTGGGCCAAAGGCTCATGAATGACTGTATCAATCATTATCATGCTTGTGGGAGGAAAGGTCTCGAATCTTAACAAAGCTCATCCTTATAACAATCGCGCCGCAGCCTTTTAATTCACCCACAAATGATGAAAAGTCTGCTGGGGCGGGTCTCCGCACCCGCCGGGTCGGCCAATGGTGCGCGGTGCGCACCCTACGATAAAACTCCAAGACATTGAAAAGCACGGATAATGAGGCTGGCGGGCCATGCCCACCCGACATCGTTTCCTGACCACTGACTACTTCATCCGCGCCTCGATCCAGCCGCCGCCCAGGACCCGGTCGCCGTCGTAAAAGGCCACGGCCTGGCCCGGGGCCACGGCGGACTGGGGCGTGGCAAAGGCGACCAGGACGGAGCCGTCGCCCCGAGGGGTAATCCGGGCCCGAACCCCGGGATGGCGGTAGCGGATCACCGCTGCGGCCTCGATCTCGCCGGCCGGGGCAGGAATGAGCCAGTTCATCCCGGAGGCCGTGAGCCCCGGGGAGAGCAGTTCCTCCCGGTGTCCCAGCACCACCCGGTTGGTTTCCGGTTGGATGTCGATGACGTAGAAGGGTTTTCGGGCCGGGATGCCCAGGCCCCGGCGCTGCCCCACGGTATAGCTTTCCACCCCGCGATGCCGGCCCAGAAGGCGCCCCCGGGCGTCGACGAAATCGCCGGGAGACCCGGCGAAACCCCGCCGGGCCTGGAGGAATTCCCGATAGCCGGATGTGGGGATGAAGCAGAGCTCCATGCTCTCCGGCTGGTTTTCCCGGACCGGCAATCCCGCCTGGTGAGAGAGGCGCCGCACCTCCTCTTTGGTCATCTGCCCCAGGGGGAATAGGAGGTTTGGCAGCAGGCTGAGAGGCAGGCGGCTGAGGAAATACGACTGATCCTTGCGGCGGTCCACTCCCCGGAACAGGCCCGGGGCGTCGTAGTCGTCCAGGTTTCGCCGGGCGTAGTGGCCGGTGGCCAGGTGGGTGAACCCGCCTTTTTTGAGGTAGTCCCACAGGTAGCCGAACTTGATGGCGGCGTTGCAGCGGACGCAGGGGTTGGGGGTGCGGCCCCGGACATACTCCGAGACAAAATAATCCAGCACCTCCCGGGCGAATTCGGCTTGCAGGTCGAGCACCGTGAGGGGAATTTCCAGGTAGTGGGCCAGGGCTTCCACCCGGTCTGGCGGGGTCGCCAGGGGAGACAGACGCAAGTGGACTCCCTGGAGGTTGAAGCCCTGGCGCTGCAAGAGGGCGGCGGCCACGGCGCTGTCCACCCCGCCGCTCAAGGCGATGGCTACTTTACGGCCGACAGAGACAGACATGGACCGAAATGTTTAACCCGCAGAAAAATGTCAATTTTCCGTGCCATGGCTCTTGTTATATAATTAATTGATATGGTTGGGGATGTTATTTTTCAGGCCCAAGCAGGTTTTTTTAGTTCAAGATTTAGAACATTTGTTGGGTGGGGGTGTTACAAAAGGTTAAACCTCCCAGGAAGTTCAAGGCCACCCCGGCCTGGGGGCGGTTGGGCGTTGGGGGATCAAAGCGAATTACCTTGCCGGTAGCCTGGAGGTGGGAGAGGTCGGTGTCTTCCAGGTAGAGCAGGGGAGCGGAAACGGTAAGGGAGAGGATCTGGCCCGGTTGGAAGGAAGCATCTGAATCTACATGGAAATAGGTGCCGCCCAGGCTGATGTCCCGGAGAACGCCTTCACCCTGGAAAGGGGCGTCGGTATCGGGATGACGGGTATGATAGGCCACCGGGAGGGTGACCGTAATGCGGTTAAACCGTCTTCTTTCCAGAGGGGAGGTCATGAACTATTCTCTAACTTCCTTTAACAAAATTCTAAGTGACATTAATGTTATCTGCAGGGGTTGTGCCATTTCGTGAAAGAGTGGGGGTGAAAATTGTTCTGGCTACCCCGGCCAGATAATCCTTGACGGGTTTCCGCCTATACCTTATCATCAAAAAAAATTACCAAAAAGTGCCGCGGCAGCCGGCCTGAGTGTCTATCATGTCCCACATCGTGGCGATCATCAACCAGAAGGGCGGTACGGGGAAAACCACCACTACCCTTAACCTTGGGGCTGCCCTGGCCTATCAGGGATACCGCACCCTTATTGTTGACCTGGACCCTCAGGGCCACACGAGCATCGGCATCGGTATCGAGCCCGACGCCATCGCCGGTTCCATGTCGGATATCCTCCTGGTTCCCAAAAAGCGCATCAGCGAGGTGGCGATGCCCACCTACATCCTGGGGCTGGATATTGCCCCGGCCCACATCCATCTGGCCCGGGCGGCGGAGCAGGTCTATACCCGGGTCTTTCGGGAAGCGATTCTGGCCAATGCCCTGAAGGATGCTGATTACGACTTTGTCCTGATCGACTGCCCCCCCTCTTTGGGCGTTCTGACTACTAATTCGCTGTATGCGTGCGATTTTATCATCATTCCCTGCCAGATATCGCGCTATTCCCTGGATGGCCTGGCCGACCTGCTCACCACCGTAGAGACCGTGAAGAACGTGTCCATGGAGGATCTTTTCCAGGAAGATATGTTCCGCATTCTGCTCACCATGTTCGATAAGCGTAACAGCATCACCAACGAATACATCCTGGAGCAGTTAAAACCTTATCGGCAAAAAACCTTTACAACAATAATTATGAAAAATGAGGCCTTGAACCAGGCCCAGATAGCTCAGAAAGCGATTTTCGATTACGAGCCCAGGTGTCCCGGGTCCTTGGATCATTCAAAACTCTGCCTTGAATTTCTGGAAATATGGCGAAAAAGAAACAGTTTGCCGGCAAAGAGACCAAGCTTGCGAGGCTGCCTCTAACCCAGGCTCTGACCAGCCAGGCTGAGGGTGGGGCGACCATGTCGCCGCCGCGCCCGTCATTATCTCTTCTGGCTCCGGAACCCCTGACGTGGGATGAAGTCAGCGCCGGCCGCGGGGGACCGCTGGCCGCGGCTTTCCTCTTCCTGGTCCGGGAACTGGCCGATCTCAGGTTTGCCGTGCAGTCCTCGCCGGGGGTGCCTGAGGCCAATCATCGGAATTACCTGCCCGACCGGGTGCCCCAGCCTCCCGGGATCATGCAGGCTCTGCACCAAGCCCGGGAAAGCCTCCAGGACCTGCAGACCCATCTGTCCCATTTATAGACAGAGCAAGTCTTTCCCTGAACAGGTCGCCTGAGCAACGGCTCGGGGCGACGTCCCGGATTCCTCCCCGTAATACCAAAGAGCAATCAAAAGACTAGTGTTTGTCATTCTGAGCGCAGCGAAGAATCTCTCTTTTTAAGCCGCCGAGATTCTTCACTCCGCTGCGCTCCGTTCAGAATGACATGAATAATTAATGTCTTTTGAGCCTCTTGCAAAAGTCTTTTTTGGGTTGAATTTTTGAAAAATTAAGCCTCATCGGCGCTCCTGTGCTAAGGTATTTTTGAGAAAAAACAATAGCCTGGGGGAGCCGATGAAGCTTAGAGAAAAAGTATCATGGTTAA
>JAUSOZ010000065.1 GCA_030655955.1 Deltaproteobacteria bacterium | reverse complement strand
CTGAACGGGCAGCATCTACAAATGGAGAGCAGCGAAGAGACCGTGCGCAACACCGAGGTGCAGGGTTTCAAGGCCGTGGAAACCTTTTGCCACGAGGACAAGCAGAGTGAACTGAACATCAGCGTGGCGGACCGGTTCTGGGTGAAAATCGACGGTGAGGGCATCGATAATCTCGAGGTCTTAAAAACCGTCGCTCAACAGATGGATTTGAAAAAACTGGCTACCCTGGCCAAGTGAGATTTCCGACAGGGAAAAGAGCGGCAGCCGATCTCACTTCGGCTCTTGGCGCCAGCTCCCGGAGGCTTTTCATAGAGGGCGCCATCCGGCCGTAAATTCTCAATCTGCCTGGCCATCGGCGGAGCCGCAGGGGCTCTGCCCGGGCCAGGCCCAGGCACGATGACAAAAAATGTTACGCCGGCTGGAAATCTGGGGCGAACCTGAGGCACGGGGACGCCGCCACGGACAAACCCTGGGGGCCGACATCCGCCTGCTGCGCCGGGAGATCCTTTCCTACCTGGCCCGGATCAGCCTCTATGCCGGGGCCCTGCCCCTGTATGGTCTCCTGCAGTGGTTGGCCCGGGGGTTCTGGCCCTATATCCCTCCCCATCTGCAGCAGGAGATGGTCGCCCTGGCCGCCGGGGCCCAAGTAAGCCTGGGGAGCATACTGCTCCTCAACGTGGTGGATGACCTGGCCAATAACAGCCCCCGGTGCTCGGCCCTGGCGGCGGGGGATAGCCGCACCGACCAGGGCGCCTATGTGATGGGGCGCAACCTGGATTATCCGGTGTTCACCGAGCCCTTAACCGAGCTCCAGACCCTGTTTCTCATCGAGCCGCATCAGGGTCAGCGCCTGGCCTCCCTGGCCTGGCCGGGATATGTGGGGGTGTGCACCGGCATCAACGCATCCGGCGTGGCCCTGGCCCAGCTCTCGGCCATGAGCCGGGACCGCAGCCTCAAGGGGACCCCGGCGGCCCTGCGCTTCCGGCAGGCCCTGGAAGACGGAGACACGGTGAATGCTGTGGCCGCCCGCATCCTCGAGGCACGCGGCACCATCGGCAACAATCTCATGCTGTGCGGGCCCCGGGAAGCCCTGGTGTTGGAGATCTCGGCCCGGCATGGGGCGGTGCGCTATCCTGAGAATGGTTTGCTCACCGCCACCAACCACTATCAAAGCCCGGCCATGCAGGAACTGAAAGGGCGCTTCCCGCCCCGCCCCCCCTATTCCGTGCTGGCGGCGTATCAATTCACCGAGGCCTACAGCCAGGCCCGCAACCACCGCCTTCAGGAGTTGGCCTCGGATCATTGCCTGGGTCCCCTGGACTTGCAAAAAATCCTCGCCGACCCCGCCATCGCCAATGCCGGTACCGCGGTGTGCACCGTGTTTCACCCCGCCGACCGCCTCTTATGGGTCGCCCGGGGCCAGACCCCCCCGGTGAACCAGGGACCCTTTGAGGCCATCAAATTATGGGATTGACCGGGGCCGGGGAGCAGTTCCCTCAACCAGCCCTGCATGGCCGGGGGGAGGACAGGGCATCTCCGGCTGATTCCCGGCCCGGAAGCTCTCGGGCTCGTCGTAGCTCGCTCGGGCGCTTGGGTCCCGGCTTCCCTACCCAGCCGCGATTCCTTGGCCCAGCCGGCGCCGGTCCGATCCGTCTTGACAGAGTGCCTGAATTTGATATGATTTTTTACGTGGGCGATTAGCTCAGGTGGATAGAGCGTTGGTCTCCGGAACCAAAGGCCGGGCGTTCGAGTCGCCCATCGCCCACCAGTTTCAGAGTTTTTGTAGGGTCTTGGTGAATATATAGGTGAATATCGTTCCTGATTTAGCCTTTCACCAGGACCCTTAATTCTTCCCGGCTCACCGTGTTATATCGCTTGAACACTTCCATGGTCTTGTGGCCGGTGGCCGCCATGATTCTGAAATAGTCATGCCCGGCCAGCCGCCAGTTGTTAATGGCCGTGTGCCTCAGATCGTGGAAGCAAAAGCTCTCAATCCCTGCCCGTTTGCAGGCCGTAACAAAGCTCTTCTTAATGCAGGACACAGACTTTCCCTGGTAAGTAAACACCTTCACCCCCGGCAAGCCCCTGGGCATGGCCTTGAACATCGTCACCAGTTCCCCGGTAAGAGGCACAAGCCGGGGGTCATTCGTTTTTGTATCCCATGCCTCGAGCTTAATGAATCCTTCCTTTAAGTCAATTTGCCCCCAGGTGAGCCCCAAAATCTCCCCTTGCCGCATGGCGGTATGATAGGCAACCTTTACAATGGTTTTGACGTGCTCCGGGCAATGGGCTAAAAGCCGGATATACTCATCCGCGCTTAAAATCCGGTCCCGCTCATTGTTTTCTTTGAGCAGCTTCAACCCCTGAACCGGATTCTTTTCCGCCTTGCCATTCTTGACAGCTTTATTGAAAATCACCTTTAGGCAGGTAACTTCCCGGTTAACCGTGGCAGGCAAGGTCAAGTGCTTTCGGTAAGACGGTTCCACCAAACGCTTTTGCCGGTAAGCCTCCACCAGGGCAGGGGTGATGTCCTTTAAGAGCCGGTCCCCGAAAAAGGGCAACAGCTTTTCCACGCTGTAACGGTCCCTCACATAACTCCGCTTTGCTTTCACTTCGGGAAGGTCAAGATACCAGGCCGCCAGGTCTTTGAATAGCGTCCGGGCATCCGGACTTTTCTTGATATACCGCCCCTCGGTCCGGGCACTCATCACTTCCCGGTACCTTTGCTCCGCCGCTGCCTTATTGGGGCCGATCCGCTCCCGGCGCAACCGCTTGTCGGGGTCATAGTATTCAATCCACCAAACTCGCCCCGAAAACTTCGCCAGGGCAAAGCCACACTTGCAGGCTTTCACCTTGTGGCTATTCCGCTTCTTGCACTCCGGGCATTCCACCAGTAAACCCATCTTTGCCTCCTTTCTTTAGCCGGTGTTCCAGGGCTTCCAGGGCCAGGGGGAGCAGGGCAGGGATGCGCCGCCGGCCCCATTCCCAATAGGCCACGGCCATGTTGCTAACCCCCAATGCTCTACCCAGCTTGGCTTGATAAAGCCCCGGCTTTTGCCGCCAGGTGCGTAATGCCGTTCCGTCCATGATTATAATCATATAACAATGTTATATACAAGTCAAGGGAAATAATTCTGCGGATGATAATTTGGTCGAAGGCCAGGACAATCGTAAATCCTCTGGTAGAGGTTTTCCCCCACTTATTAGAGACTGGCCTCGGGAGCGCCACCAGGACACCGGCCAGACCCCCACCGACTGAGCGCCCCTGCCTGCTGTGCCTACAACCTGCACCGTGGCCCCAGCCGCCCCGGCCCTGGCTCCGGGGGAAGGAGCGGACAGACCGACCAATGTGTTGACCAGCATGGCGGTGGTCGATTCGGGCTCCCTGATCCTCACCGGTGGGCGCCAGGCGCAAGTGGACCTCCACCTGCTCCTGCCCCTCTCCTGACGGCCTGCACTTGGTATTCTGCCATCGCCCCGACCCAGACCACCGTCCCCCACCCTGCCGTGGGGAACCACCGCACCTCGCACCCACGCCCATGGACTTTAACCGGAACCGCCGCCCCGGCAACAGGCCCAAGCGCAGGCCCAGAGGTGTGGAGTAGGGGCAGGGCAGCAGCAGCCGGACCGAGCATGGCGCCGGACATTCTTTCTTATGCCCTTCGCCCGCCGGCACCCTCAGACCTCGGTTATCCAGTCGCCCGCCCTCGCCCTTGCCGCCTTGCCCTATGCGCTACGCTGCACCACCAGCCGGGGCCACCACCTCGTCGCTTGACCTGGCCCTGCCAGCGCCCCACGCCCCAGCCCAGCCAGCCACCGCCTGCCTGCCTCGTGCCTTGCGGCCACTCTCCTGCCATGCTGGTAGTTACCCTGCCCCTGCTCACCCTGTGCCCTGCCCATGCTGCCCTGCCTGACTGGTAGGGTAGCCCATGCCCACGCCGGCCATGCTGCCCCTGGTGCCCCTTGCCCTGCCTGCGCCCACCGCCCTGCTGCTGCCGCCGGCCCCCCAGCGCCCCAGCCGCCAGCACAGCGTCCTGGGTGCCGCCGCCGCGCCGCCGCCCCCCCTGTACCTGCCACCCCTGTACACGTACCCCTCTTCCGGCCCATGGAGGCAAAGCCGGAGACGGGACTCCTACCCCCCGGTATCAATATGCCCCGTCCGGAAATTTTTGCAAAAAATCATTCCCGGGAAAGAGACCCTCCGGGTTACGGCACCCCGCCCCAATTTTTCACGCAACAAAATCCGGCTGGCTAACCCCGCCTTCAGGGACGATTCCAGGACTTCTCTGCGGGGCCCCTACTTACCCCTTGGCCCAGCCCTAATCGTCGCTTCTGGGTTCCCAGGATGGCCGTCAGCCCTATGACCAGAACCTTGCTTTGAACCGAGAGAGGTGGCGGCGGAATGGATGAACTTGGCCGCCTATTCCGACAGGCCCGAGGCTTTTCACCGAGAAATTATCCACACTGGATTTGAGGGTAACCCAAGATTTTCTGGCGGGATCGAAATGCAGCTATCGGAAGAACATCAAAACAATTTATTTAGGCATGGAGTAGCGGGAAGATAGCAGATAGCGAACCTCCGCCCCAGCCTGTCGAACCGATCTTTTGTTCAAAATGGGCGCCAGGGTTTCTTACCATGCCCGGAGATAGCATGTCCATGAGGCCTCCGCTTTTCCTCTGGCTCATCATTATCGAGCGGTGCTGGACTGGGGTTCATAGGCTTCCCAGCCAGTTAACATC
>JAUSOZ010000057.1 GCA_030655955.1 Deltaproteobacteria bacterium | reverse complement strand
TGGGGGCGAATCAAGGCCGGTGAAGCCTACCTCCTGGGAGAAGCCTTCCGGCTGACGGTGCTCAGGGGGGCAACCGGAGCCGTAAGCCTGAATGGGCCGGAGATTCGAGTGCCTCTGCCGGCAGGGGCCGCTCTCTGGCCCCGGTTGGTCGCCTGGTACGCCCAGCGCGCCTTGACGCAGCTTCAGGCCCGGGTGGCCCATTTTGCGGCCCATATGGGCCTGACGCCGGGGCCGGTGGAGCTCAAAGGCTGGAAGCGGCGCTGGGGCGAATGCCACCCCGACGGCAAGCTCCGCTTCAACTGGCGCCTCATCCTGTGCCCGCCAATGGTCATCGACTACGTGGTGGTGCATGAACTGGCGCACCTCAAGGTTTCCGGACACAACCCCCGGTTCTGGGGCCAGGTGGCCGCCATCCTGCCGGACTATGCCGCCCGGCGCCGGTGGCTGAACCGGGAGGGCGCCCCGTTCCTGCTCTGGCGGGCAGAGCTTTAAGCGAGAAATTATTTTGGGGGAATTTGGTGCGCCGCGATGACGATCAGGGCGCAGGCCTCGGCATCGGAGGCGGCATGATGGTGCTTCAGGGTAATTCCCAGGTGGTCGCAGACGTTATTTAACTTGGTAGGGAAAATGTTCCAGGTTTGCCGGGCCAGGCGCACGGTGCACTCAAAGGGAAGCCCCGGGAGGCTCAACCCCGCGGTCTCACAACACCGCTGCAGCACCGAGCGGTCAAACGAGGCATTGTGAGCCGCCAGAAAATCGACACCTTCAAGGATCGGAGTCAGGCTCGGCCATAGTTCGGCAAAAGTCGGCTGGCCGGCCACGTCTTCCCAGGTAATGCCGTGCAAATAGGTAAAAGCAAATCTGCGGCGGGGCGGCCGGATGAGGTGATAGGTGCGCCGGACGATCTGGTGGTTTTCCACCCGCACCAAACCCAGGGCGCAGGCGCTGTCCCGGGGATAGTCGGCGGTCTCAAAGTCCAGGGCCACAAAGGTCGGGCCCCGGGCCTGTTTGACCAGCCTCTTGATCAGGGTGGCCTTCCGGCCGGTGGCGGACACCCCGCAGGCGGCGCACACTGCCTGCAACTCCGCTTCGGTCAAAAGCGGCAGCAAGCATTCAATGGATATGGACTCCTGAGGCAGGAGATGGCGTACCATGGCCGCCTTGGTCCGGCAATTGAGGTCCATGTCCAGATGGCCGCAGGCTTCTTTCAGGGCCTCGGGGCTTAAAAGGCCCAGGATGGTTTGTTTCAGATGCATGTCTCACCCGTCAGGAGGGGGCTAAACCCGGAATGATGCCGAATTTTAGCACCGAATCGCCCCGGGCGCAAATCCCTATGGACCACGATGAAAACATCGACAAAAACGGCAAAATCATTTAAATATGTTGAACATGGGCGCAGCACGGGAAACCGAGAGCGCCGCGCCTCTGGCCGGGGATCAACCCACACCGGAGGTAGTGGACGCCCTATCCCGGGAACTGGACATGCCCCACAACATGATGCTTATGGGCTCTTTGACGCACAGCCAGAGCCTTTCCATTCAAGACCTGGGGGGGGGTGACCGAAACCAGCCCGGCCCATCTCTGAGCATCTCCCTGAAGGAGGATTTCTCATCATGCACGAACACGCCTCGGCCCGAGCGGCCGTAGAAACCATGATTCGCAGCCGCGACCTGGAAGGGTTGTTGCGGCATGCCGAAACTATTCACGGCCACCTCTGTCCCGGCCTCACCCTGGGGGTCAAGGCCGGGCAGTACGCCATGGCCTACCTGGACCAGGAGAACACCGGCATGGAGGAGGTGGTGGCCATCGTGGAGTGCAACAACTGCTTCACCGACGGCATCCAGATGGTCACCGGCTGCACCTTCGGCAACAACGGCTTGATTTACAAAGACCTGGGCAAGACCGCGGTCACCGTGGCCCGGCGCCAGAACGGGGCCGCCGTGCGCCTGGTGGTGCATCCCGATTTCCGGGAGCGCATGTTTGCCCGCTATCCCGCCGCGGGGCCGTTGTTTGAGAAAGTGGTGGTGCAGCGCCAGGGGAACGCCGAGGACCAGCACCGCTTTCACCACCTGTGGGGGGCCGTGGCCCGGCGGGAGTTGGAAGAGGTGGACCTCTCCGAGCAGTTCCTGATCGAGACCCTCACCATCCAGATGCCGGCCTTTGCCCCGATTTTTGCCACGGAGGTATGCACCCGCTGCGGTGAGGGGGTGATGGAGTCCCGCATCCGGGTGCAGGCCGGCCAGAAGGTCTGTCTGGCCTGCGCCGGTGAGGAATATTACATCCTCACCGGCCAGGGGATCGGCTGCAGCCGGGAAATTTGAGGCCGGCGCCGCCGCTTGTCCCGGCGGATATCCCGGCCTATGGCCTTTTATCCGGCTGGTTCGAAAAGTTTTTGGTGGCACCGGCATCTTGCCGGTGCGGCGCACAGGCTGGAAGCCTGTGCCACCAAAGGTGGCGGGCGGGACGCCCGCCCTACCAGACTTTTCATGATTTACGGGTGGGCTAGGGGCATCCAACCCTCTGGCGGTCCAGGGAGATGGAGGTAGAGTTATGGAGCGGACCAGGAAGATTAGGGGCCAGCGGCTGGGATTTTTGGGGTTGCTGCTGATCCTGGCAGTCCCGGGAGTGGCCTGGGGAGCGGAGTTTTCCGCCTCGATGCTGGTCAAGGATGACACCAAGATCATGCCGGGGAAGATTCAGGTCAGCAACGGCAAGCTGCGCCAGGAATTTACCGATGAGCGTGGGCAGACCATCACCATTGTGCGCCCGGACCTGAAGGTGGTCTGGGTGATCCTCCCCTTCCAGGGGAGCTATATGGAGATGCCCCTGACCACCAAGCTGCCCGGCCAGTTCATCCAGATTCCCCCCCGGGCGGTGGGCAAACGCCTGGTGGGCCAAGAACGGCTGAACGGCTACGATACCGAAAAATATGAGGTCAGCGTGCCCGTCAGCCGCCACATGGAAAAACAAACGTACTGGGTGGCGACAAAATTGGGCCTGCCCATCAAGATGGAGTGCCGGGAGCGGCAATTTTCCCTGGAATACAAGAGCATCAGGGAGGAAAAGGTTCCGGACCGGCGGTTCAATCTGCCCCCGGGGGTACAAAAGCTGGACTCCATCGGCGGCTTTGCCGACAAAGTGGAGGACTGAAGCGCCAACCGCACTCCGGGGCGGCCCGGCGATAGCCTTCACAGGCACTGCGGCTGATTTCCTCCCAGGCTGGCTTGAGATCGGGCCTGACCCTGCGTTCCGGGTACCGGGTTGTCTTTTTGAGTGACCGGATTTATAATAGCTGTTGGATGTCTACGGCAAGCGCGCCGGCCCGTGGCGCTCCCGGAGACATCGCTTGCTTTGGTAACCGCGGAAGTGCGAGGTTCACTGGTGGGGCCCCCGGACTTCAAATCCGGTGTGCCGTCTGCTGAAGGCGGTAGGTGGGTTCGATTCCCATGCACTTCCGCCAATTTGTTCCCAAAGGCGCGGCAGCCGCGCCCTTAAGCCGTCCGAGCCGGGCCACCTTGCGACTAACTATTTGACAAGGTGGAAAAATTTTATAAACTTTAAGAAAGCACCAGGCTACAGGGCCTGCAAGCCTTTCCATGCGGGGAACGCTTTCCGGTCGTTCCCCTTGTATATTTCCGGCCACGCTGCAGCTGATCCTGAGCCGGAATCTTTGGAGATTAAGGTTCCATGCGGGTGAAAAGCATGGCCGCCTGGTGCCGCGATACCCTGGGCCACGGATTTAGGTTCCAGAACGATGGGCCCGCGGGCTTCGTTTATTACAGTAACATCACGGGCGAGGGCTTTCGCACCCTGAAGGGAGGCACCGTCTGAGTTACTATCAAGCATCTGGCGCGGCAGGCGTAACATCTTTTGCCCCCAGAACCAGAGGAGAAGTTATGAGCAAAGTTAAAAATGGCGATTTTGTCCAATTGCACTACACCGGCACCCTGGAAGACGGATCGGTCTTTGACAGCAGTGACGGCCGCCAGCCCCTGGAGTTTCAGGTGGGCGCCGGCGGGATTATCCAGGGCTTCAATGATGCGGTTATCGATATGGCTCTCGAGGAAGAGAAGAAAGTAGTTCTCGCCCCGGACCAGGCTTATGGCGACCTCAAAGAGGATCTCAAGCGGGATTTTCCCGCCACGATGTTGGAAGGACACCCGGTCGAGGTGGGCCAGCAGCTGCGGTTCTCCAGCCCCAACGGTCCCGTGTCCGGAACGGTGTTGAGCATCGAGCCCGAGAAATTCGTGGTGGACTTCAACCATCCTTTGGCAGGGAAAACGCTGGCCTTCATGATCAAAGTCGTGGGCATCAGCGATACTCCCAGCCAGCCCGAGGCTGGGTGCTCCTGCGCTCCCTCCTCCTGCTCTTCCGGCTGCGACTCCTGCGGCTAACCTAGCCGGGACCAAAAATCAGGGATGGCGCCGGTTGTCTCCGGCGCCATCCCTGTTCATTTCGGGGAGCCGTGTCTTCCTGCCTCCCAGGCTCGAGGTGCGCTCCGGCAGGGCTCTGACAAAAACGCCGCCCCCTCCCAGGGGGGAGAAAAGAGGGGGCGGCGTTTGCGGTTACGGCGTTACGTTGGAAGTTATTGGGTCGCGGGCGCAGTAGGCTGGGTGTTGGGCTGATTGGCGCGGCCTCTGCCCCGGGGACCCCGGCGTCCGGTGCTGGCCTGGGGGTTGTTGCCGCAGTTGCCCTGGCCGCTCTGGTAGCCCGGAACCGCGGGACACGTGGCAGCTCCCGCGCCCTGTCCCTGGCCCTGTCCCTGCCCGCAGCCCCAGCCCTGGCCCTGGCCACCCTGGCCCTGGCCGCGCCCTTGGGCCAGGGTCGGCACCGCCCAGAGCATTACCACCGCCAGGGCGAGAGCCACGCTGATCGTCAACCGTCTATGGCTTTTCATCTTAATCCTCCTCTTTTTGCGTGCTCTATATAAAATCCGCTTCATGATCCCCTGATTAGTTGCCGGGATATCCCTAAGGCCTACCCCGGTGCCCTTTGCCGGGTCCCCGCCGGCGTCCGTCGGGGCCGCAGGCCCCTTCCGGGCCACAGCCCAGACGGGTTTGCAGCAGGTTCAAAAAAGCGGCGTGTTGTTCGGGATTCAAGTTCTTCTTAAACTCCAGCATAAACCGCGCCATCTCTTCTTCCAGGCTGCCTTGCAGGGCGCTGATCTCCTGAACCTTGGCCTGAATGGCGCTCCAGGGGGTCGACTCCGCCTGCATCAGCTCAAAGAGCTCCTGGCGCTTTTGGGTCAATTCCTGCCTGACGGCCTTCACCTGCCGATGGTGCTCCGGGAACAGGGGGCGCAAGGTCTGGCGCTGGGACTCGTCCAGCTTCAACTCCCGCCACAGCGACTTCATGGGCATCGGCGGCAGGTGCCCCGGACCGGCGGCCAGCCTCTGTTGGTCCTGGGAGCGCAGGTAGACGATGGTGCCGATGGTCCCCAGGTTCAGCGCCAGGGAAAATATCACGAGGTAGATAAGCCAATCTCGCTTCACTGCTGGTTACCGTTCCCTTCTTCCGGCTGATAAGAGGCCACCACCGCGCCCAGGGATCCCTGGGGAAAGTCATGGAAAACCTCCAGGCTGGCCACTTCCGCCCCGGCCTCGTTGGGCGTTGCTCCGCCATAAAAACTCCGGGCCATGGTGCCGCCCAGGGCGATGCCCAGGACCAGGCAGGCAGCCAGGGCCACGGACTGCCACCCGGACCAGCGGCGGGGCCGCCTGACCTGCGCCGCAACTTTCTCCGCCAGCCCCATGGGCACCGGCGCCGCCAGGTGGCCCAGGGCAGCGTCCAGGGCCGTGAGCTGGCGCCATTCCCTCCGGCAGGCCTCACACCCTTCCAGGTGAGCCATAATCATGGCCCCGGTGGCCTCGGAGAGCTCGTCGTCCAGCCAGGCGGACAGTTGCGTTTGTACTGTTTGACATTCCATGGCGGTTTGTGGTCCCGAAAAATTTTGTTCCTTACTCATTAAAACACCATACGTGAGGAAATCCGGCGCGCCAAGCACAATTTTTCCCCCGCAGGCCCGGCGGAAGACCCCCAACCCCTTTCTGCCTTGACGCTGCGGCCGGCCATGCTTATTTTTCAACCAAACCGACTACACACGACCGCCCCAGCCGGGGCTTAAGGGAGGAAATTTATGTTATCACAACTGCCGGCGGATTTTACCAAAGTCCCCAAAGCGCATCTCAACCAGGAAATCCTCCGGGCGGCTATCATCGCCGAACTGGACGCCATCAACTTCTATGAGCAGATGGCGGCTCTCGCCACCGACCCGGACATCAAAAATGTCCTGCTGGATATCGCCCGGGAGGAAAAAACCCACGTGGGGGAATTCCAGACCATGTTGTTGCGCTTCGACGCCGAACAGGTCAAGGAAATGGAGCACGCCAAAAAGGAGATCAAGGAGCTCACCGGGAAGTAAGGCGAAGGCCGCGACCGGTAATCCAGGAATCCCCCGGCGCACCGGGGGATTTTTTGCCTGCCGGGCCAGCCATGAGCCGAGTTCAACTGACCCCCGCCGAAAGTCGGCTGCCACGGCGCCCCCAGGCCTTGCGGAGCTCATCGGCGCCCAGCATGATGGGCGGGAAAATCAGGAGAAACAGGAGGTCTCTGCCCGCCAACGGGGCGGTGCCGAAGGTGCGCTGCAGAAAAGGCACGTAGCTCAAAGCCAGAAAAATCATGATTTCGCTGACAATCCCGACCAACAATAAGCGATTGGAGAAGAGCCCCACCCTAAAGACGGACTCCCGTTCAGTGCGGATAGCCAGACCGTTGCCGATCTGGGCGGCGACGATCCCGCCCAGGCACATGGTGGTGGCTTGGGCGTAGAGGGGGCCGCTGGCCGCCATCTCCATCCCCGGACGCCAGCCGGCGGAGAAATAGACAAAAAAATACGCCGCCATAGAGGCCCCGGCATTCAACACCCCGAGAAAAACAAAGCGGCGGGCCAGGGACCAGTCGATCAGGCGGGCTTTCCGGGAGCGGGGCGGGCGATCCATGAGGCCCGGCTCCGGGGGCTCCGCCCCCAGGGCCAGGCCCGGCAGCAAGTCGGTGCCCAGGTCCACGGCCAGGATCTGCATGATCGTCAGGGGCAGCGGGATGCCGAAGAGGACAAACAGCACAAAGGGAACTGCCTCCGGAATATTACTGTTGAAGATGTAGACAATGAACTTTTTGATGTTGGCATAGACCGCCCGGCCTTCTTCGATGGCGGCCACAATGGTGGCGAAGTTGTCGTCCGCCAGCACCATACTGGCCGCCTCTTTGCTCACCTCGGTGCCCCGCTTCCCCATGGCCACCCCGATGTCCGCGGCCTTGAGAGCAGGTCCGTCATTCACCCCGTCGCCGGTGACCGCCACGATCTCCCCCAGGTGCCGCAAGCCCGCCACGATGCGCAGCTTCTCTTCCGGCGAGGTGCGGGCAAAGATCATATCTCCCTTCCGTTTGAGGAGCTGGCGCAGCTGGACATCCGACAGGCGGGAGACCTGTTCCCCGGTCAGGAGAGGCACCCGCTGATCCAGATGCATGCCGATCTCTTGGGCCACGGCCCGGGCGGTGCCCCCGAAATCCCCGGTTACCATGACGATGCCAATGCCGGCTCGCCGGCACTTTTCTATAGCCGCGGGGACCTCGGGCCGGGGCGGGTCAATCATCCCGGTGATCCCCAGAAAGCTGAGATCACTTTCCGCCTGGGTCTGGGTCAGCTGCACCCCGGTCTCCACTTCCTTCCCGGCCAGGGCCAGGAGCCGGAGGCCCTGTTGGGCCAGGTCATTCAACACCTGGATCAGGCTGGTCCGGTCCCCGGCCGTGAGGGGGCGGCGGCTGCCGTCCCAGTCGGTGATGGTGCTGCACCGGGGAATCAGGGTATCGGGGGCCCCTTTCACCCAGCAGCGCCTCGCCCCCCCCGAAGAGGCATTGATGGTGCTCATGCGTTTGCGCACCGACTCAAACGGGAAGACCTGGACCCGGGGCTGCTGCCGCCGGATTTCCTCCTGGTTTCGCCCCGCCTTGGCCGCCAGCACCAGGAGCGCCGCCTCGGTGGGGTCGCCCACCACCCCTTCGCCCACCGCAGCCAGGGAAGCATTATTGCACAGGATGGCGCCGGTCAGGAATAACTCCAGGAGGGGGCTGGCAAGTTTCTCCGGCGGCAGCGACTCTCCGGCCAGTTCCAGTCGGCCCTGAACCTTGAAGCCGGAGCCGGTGACGCTGAGGAGGTCGCCCCCCAACCTGATATGTTGCACCATAATTTCATTGGTGGTGAGAGTGCCGGTCTTGTCGGTGCAGATGACGGTGGCAGCCCCCAGGGTCTCCACCGCCGAGAGCTTCTTCACCAGGGCATTCTTGCCGGCCATGCGCTGGCCCGCCAGGGCCAGGGAGAGGCTCAGGGTGGGAAGGAGACCTTCGGGCACGAAGGCCACGATCATGCCGATGGCGAAAACAAAGCCGTTGACGACCGTGAGTTTGCCGGTCAACACACCCATCAGGAAAAAGATGACCCCCATGGAGCAGGCGATGGCCGCCACCACCCTGGCCACCACCCGCATCTCTTTTTGCAGGGGGCTGGGCTGCTCGGGCACCTCCTGGGTCAGGGAGGCGATGTTGCCCAACTGGGTGTCCATGCCGGTGGCAATGACCACTCCCTTGGCAGAGCCGGAGAGCGCCGCAGTGCCGGCAAACACCAGGTTGGGCATTTCGTTCCAGAGGAATTCCTGGCCGTCGCTCACCGGGTCGGCCACCTTGTAGGCCGGGAGCGACTCCCCGGTGAGGGCGCTGTTGTCCGCCCGAAAATCCTCGGCCTCGATGAGGCGGGCATCCGCGGGGATCTGGTCCCCCGCCTCCAGGAGGATGATGTCCCCGGGGACAATCTCCCCGGCCTCCACTTCCGTCACCTGCCCATTGCGCACCAGTCGGCTACGCGCCGGCAAGAGCTTCTCTAGGGCCTCAATGGCCTTCTCGGCCCGATACTCCTGCCAGAAGCTGAAGACCGCGTTAATTAAAATGACCAGGGGGATGGCCGCGGCCAGCTCCGTCATGCCCGCCAGCCAGGCAAAGCCCGAGGCCGCCCAAAGCAGCAGGGCAAAGAGGTTGACGAAATTGGCCCCGAATCGCAGAATAAGGGACCGGCGCCGCAGGCGCTGGATGCGGTTGGGGCCGGTCTCGGTGAGACGCCGCCGGGCTTCACCCGGGGTCAGGCCCTGGAGGTTCGTTTGCAGCTCTTCGATGATTTCGTCCCGGGAGAGGACCCAGTAGTTCTCGTGGCCCGACTGCTCCTGTCGCCTGACGGCCCGGATGATCTCTTGAGGGCTGCCTTTCGTCAGCAGTTCTTCCCGAAAGCTGCGGTTGCGCAAGAGGGACGTGAGGCGGGAGAGAACCTGGATATGGGCGCCGCTGTCCTTCAGGGGCGAAATCAGCACCGCCAGCACCCGGCAGGACTGTCCCTGAAGCGTCACCCCGCCAGGGGCCAGGGCCAGGATGAGGAGGATCCGGTCCACGGCGGCGGAGAGATTGTGCAGGATGGCCAACCCTTCGTTCAGGTGGCCATGGAGGAGGTGCAATTCTTCGGCCTCAAAATCATCCGGCGCCCCCGATAGGGCGGCCCGGGAGCGGACCAGGGCGATGAGGGCCGGCCAAACCTCTGGCGGGAGCGGGGCGAAGTTGAGTTCGATGTTCTCCGGGGTGAGCAGCTCCTGGATCTGCATGGGGTTATCTTAATATGAAAGTGGTGGTTGAGTGTAAACTTTTGGCGAACCTCTGCCAAACCTGACCCCGCAGCCTCATAAATAATCCTGCAGGGCCTTTTTCAGGAACTGCCGGGCCCGCTTCAGCAAGCCGTCCACCGCCTGGGGGCTGAGGCCCATTTCCTCGCCGATCTCCTGGTAGGAGAGCCCGGCGAAGCGCTTCAGGACCAAAGCCCGGCGCTGGTTTTCCGGCAGGGCGTCCAGGAGCTGCTCCAGCCGGCGGCTCAGTTCCTGCTCCTCCAGGTTCTGGAGGGGCGAGGCCCCGGGATCGGCCGGGCTGGGAGCACCCTCCTGGTCCAGGGATTCCTGGGGGTGCCGCCGCCTCAGGAGGTTCAGGCAGTGGTTGGCGGTGATGCGGTGCAGCCAGGCGCTCACGGTCGCCTGGGGTTCGAAGCGGTGGGCGTGCTCGTAGACCTTGAGAAAGACCTCTTGTAAGGCGTCTTCCGCCTCCAGGGGGTCCTTCAGCAAGCGGTAGGCTACCTGGTAGAGACGCCCCTGGTGGCGGCGGATGAGTTCCGCCAGGGCGGCCTGGTCTCCCCGGGCCACCCGCCGGAGCAGCGCATAATCAAGGTCGGTGGGCTCGGAGGTCAAAACAGGGTGAGGTGGATGATATCGTCCTTCTTGCAACCCCGAAGCTTTTCCATGTGGCGCAGCGGTGCAAACTCCCGGCGCAGCTCATCTTCGGTCAGCCCCAGGTGGGCGGCGGCCTCGGGAATCGGCACCTCGCCTTTTTCTTTCACCAGGTCATAAAGCTTTTGCTGCATCGGGCTCAAATCGTGCCCCCCCGGGAGGTCCTTGAGGCTCTTGGCCGTGTGCACCGCCCAGGGGTCGCAGACCTTGACGGGACTCATGGCGTCCAGGTAACAATCTTCGCAGAGCATCTGGCCCAGGTATTCCTTGGCCTCGGCTGGATCATAGGCGTCGCCGCACTTGGCGCACGTTTTATCGGACATTCTGCGTCACCTCCTGACTGTTAGAGTGTGGAAACCGCTAGGCGTTAAGACGCGGCCTCCAGAGATTTTCACCCGTGCCGACAGGCGCCAAAGTGGCAGGGGCGGTGCGCTCACCGCCCCCACGGCCTCCCCCACCCGAAATCTCTCGTGGGAGAGGCTGGATTGGGGGGACCGCCACCAGGAAGGCGCTTTATGCCCTACAAGTCGTAAGTTCCTTCCATATCCAGGACAAATTCGCCGTGCTTGTCGGAAGGCTTGACCACAAAGGTGCCCGACCCCTTGAGGGAGCTCAGCTTGCCGATGCCTTTGTAAACCTCCCATTTGCCCGTGGTCGCGGCGCCCTTCTTTTCCCCCTGAAAGCGGGAGTAAACCGCGCCGTTCTGGTAGATGGTGGTGGCATAACCCGTCATCGCCCCGTCGCCTTTGACGCGATCGTGGAAGCCGACGCTGCGGCGGGAGACAAATTCCCCGGCCACCCCGGGAGTGTAATTAATGGGCTCCCCTTCCATCTCGGTGAGCATCAGACTGTGGTCCGGGACATCGCCCACCGCAAGCATTTCCCGGCGGGTGACATAAATTTTAAAGCTGGCCTTGCGCTGCATGGTGTTGCCTCCTTAAGCAGTGAGGGGTTATGGATGCAAGCAGAGGTCTCGCTCCTGGTTACGTTAGATGTTAGATATCAAGTTCGTTCAATTCAAGTACGTTATTCTGAATAAATTCACGCCGGGGCTCCACCTTATCCCCCATGAGGACGTTGAATATATAATCCGCCTCGCCGGCATCGGCTATATTGACTTTTAGCAGCGTCCGGGTCTCGGGGTCCATGGTGGTTTCCCAGAGCTGCTCCGGGTTCATCTCTCCCAAGCCTTTGAACCGTTGGATAGTTATGCCTTTTTGCCCTTCCTCCATGACGAAGGTTAACAACTGGTCCAAGTCAGCAAAATCCCAGGTCTTGTCCTTACCCTCCAGGCGATGCGGCGGGGCTTTGAAGTCGGCCATGTCCTGCTGGTCCAGGCGCACCAGGGCTTGAAAGTCGCTGCTGCCTAAAAGCTCCCAATCAAGACGGATTTCCACAGCTTCGCGCCCGTGAGTCGTCACGAGCAGCGCCCAACAGGTGTGCTCCTCATCGAATTCCAGGCGCGCGGTTAAATTTTTCGTGGCGCTCAGGGCCTGAAGCACTGCCTGCAGCCCTTCTTCCTGGCGCAGGCTCTCTTTGGAGACCACGCCATGGTCCAGGAGCAGGCGCACCAGTATCCGGGCCAGACCGCGTTTTTCGAAACGGTTCAAGTATTCCTGAAAGGCAATGACCTTTTCCAAGGCCTGGGACAGGGGGGCGCTTTCCAGGGTGCGCTGGGGGCCCAGGCGCAGGCGCTTCTTTTCGATGCCCCGGGCCAGCAGGTATTTTTTGAATTCCGCGTCATCTTTGAGATACGTCTTTTCGTTGCCCCGGGTCAGGCGGTACAGGGGGGGCTGGGCGATATAGAGGTAGCCACCCGTCACCAGGGCCTCCATCTGCCGGTAGAAAAAGGTCAGAAGCAGGGTCCGGATGTGGGCCCCGTCCACGTCGGCGTCCGTCATAATGATGACCTTGTGGTAGCGCAGGTCATCCATGTTGACGACTTCTTGGGAGAGGTCGGAGCCCAGGGCAGAAATCAGGGTGCGAACCTCCGAGTTCTCCAGCATCTTCTCGAACCGGGCCTTCTCCACGTTGATGATCTTGCCTTTCAGGGGCAGGATGGCCTGGAAGCGCCGGTCCCGGGCCTGCTTGGCGGAGCCGCCGGCGGAGTCGCCCTCCACCAGGTAGATCTCCCGCCGGGCCGGGTCCCGTTCCTGGCAGTCGGCCAGCTTGCCCGGCAGGGTCATGTCTCCCAAAGCGCCTTTCTTGCGCACCAGGTCCCGGGCGCGGCGGGCCGCTTCCCGGGCCCTCGCCGCCTCCAGGAGCTTGGTGAGGATGTGCTTGGCCAGCGCCGGATTCTCCCCCAGAAAGGTCAGGAGGTGCTCATAGAGCATATTTTCCACCAGGCCTTTGACTTCACTGTTGCCCAGCTTGGTCTTGGTCTGGCCCTCGAACTGAGGGTGGGGCAGCTTGACGCTGATCACCGCGATGAGCCCCTCCCGGATATCCTCACCCTGGAGGTGGCCGTTCTTGAGATTCTTGGGCAGGTCGCTGGCGCCCATGTACTGATTGATGGCCCGGGTGAGCCCGGCCTTGAAGCCACTCAGATGCGAGCCGCCTTCCCGGGTATTGATGTTGTTGGCAAAGGTGAAAAGCTGCTCGTTGTAAGTGTCGTTGTATTGGCAGGCGATCTCCATCTGGATGCCGCCTTTAGCCCCGGATAAATAAATGGGGTCCGGATGGATGGGGGTCTTGTTGCGATTGAGGTACTGGACGAAGGAGACGATGCCGCCTTCGTAGTGAAAATCGTTCTTGCGGCCCGAGAGCTCGTCCAACAAATTGATGCGCACCCCGCCGTTGAGGAAGGAAAGCTCCCGGAGGCGCTGGGCCAAAAGGTCGTAGCTGAAGTTAATCTCGGCAAAAATTTGGGCATCAGGGAAAAAGGTCACCGTGGTGCCCCGGCGCTTGGTCTTGCCGGTGACGGTCAAGGGCGTCGCGGTCTTGCCCCGCTCGTAGCGCTGGTGGTAAACCTTGCCGTCCCGGCGGATCTCCACCTCCAGGTAGGCGGACAAGGCGTTGACCACCGAGACGCCGACGCCGTGGAGGCCGCCGGAGACCTTATAGGCGCCGGAATCGAACTTGCCGCCGGCGTGGAGGCGGGTCATGACCACCTCCACCGCCGGCAGGTTTTCCCCGGGGTGCAGGTCCACGGGAATGCCCCGGCCGTTGTCTTCCACGGTGACGCTGTTATCCGAATGGACGGTGACCTTGATGTCGTCGCAATGCCCGCCCATGGCCTCGTCGATGGCGTTGTCCACCACCTCGTAGACCAGGTGGTGCAGGCCTTCGGGACCGGTATTGCCGATGTACATGGACGGCCGTTCCCGTACGGGCTCCAGGCCCTTGAGGACCTGGATCTTGTCGGCGTCGTACTCGGCGTTTCTTTTCCCTTCACCAGAAAGCACTGGGCTACCGCTACCTACCTTTGAATCGTTTTCAGGCAAAGGTTACTCCTCTTAAAAAAATCATCACTCCTGGGGAATCTTTAAGGTTCCCCGGATCAAATCATTCATGGTCTGGGGCGCCGCTATGGTCTGGCACAGCAGCTCTTTGACCCCCTGCTGGAAGCGGTCGCGATCCGCCGGTCTATGGGTCCCCATCACGAGAATTATACCAGGAAACTCACGTTTTATCAATGCCGTATAGGCTTTGATAAAGGGACAGAGGGTCACCATACAGAAGGACAGGTGGAGGGCGTCCAGGCGGAACTCGGCCACCGCCCGGACTCGTTTGAGAATTTTTTCCGGCGCCGCCAGCGTGGGGCAGCCGGCGCAATTAATCATGCCGATTAAATCCAGCGGCTCATCCTGAGGGTACGACTGGAAAAACCCCCGGCGTTTGCGCATATCGCCCAGACAGACCACGGAAGCGCAGTTACTGTCCTGGGTGCAATTTGAACAGGTGAGAATCGCGATACGGGCCATGAGGTGGTCTCCGGTGGGCGGAATATCTGGTGGCCTGTGTCCAGCCGGCGTTTCTTACGGGCGCGGCTTCGACTCCTTAACCCGGGGCACCACCTTGACCTCGAACCTCACCTCGCCGTAGCCGCCGCAGGCGACGCCCACGTCCAGGCAGCGGACCTGGTGCATGAAATGAAACTGGTTGGGGTCCAGGCCTTCGCTCAGGCGCTCGTTGATCAGGGCCACCGGCACCGCCAACTGCGAGATGGCGTAAACACACAGTCGGGAGGGACAGAATTTAGTGATGAAATTGCCGTCCACGTCCAGGATAAATTTATCGCCCTCCTGGTACCCCGAATTGCAGTTCCGGGCCCCAACCACCTCGACGGCGATGGAATAGCGGGCCGCGGCCCGGCCCAGCCGCTCCATCTGGCGCAGCCGGGGGTCCCCGGGCTCAAAATGTTTTAAATCCGCCGCGGTATAACCGACGAGCTCGCCGAAACGTTTTAAGGCTTTATTATCTTCCATACGGTTCTCTTATCAGGGCAGTTTTTTATGGGTCTTGGCGCCACCTATAAAGCATGAAAAGTTCGGTGGGGTGGGCCTCCGTGCCCGCCATAATCGTGCAGCTATGGTGCGTAGGACGCACCCTACAAAAACTTCCATTGATCCTCGCATGGCGGGCTTTGGTAGCACAGGCTTCCAGCCTGTGCATCGCACCGGCAAGATGCCGGCGCCACTAAAAACTTTTCGGAACAAACCCATGGTGCGCGGTGCGCACCCTACCCGCTGATCCTCGCATGGCGGACAATGCCCGCCCTACCCGCCCAACCCCAGAACCTAAAACCTAAAACCCAGAACCTGGAACCTGTTTTTAAAGGCTCATGGGCATAATAATGCTGAGATAATGGGGGTCCGTCTGGTCCACCAGGCAGCAGGGGCGGTCCTTTTCGTTGACCTGGAGGAGTACCATGTCGCTGGCGATGGCGTTCAAGGGCTCCAGAAAGTACCGGGCGTTGAAACCGATCTCCATGGGGAGGCCCCCGGCGTCACCCTGTTCCATAAGCAGGCCCACCACTTCCCGGCCTTCGCCCACTTCCGGGTTGTTGAAGGTGACTTCCAGGTGGTCGGGCATGAGCTTTAAGATCACGCCTTTAAAGCGCTCGGTGGACAACAGCGCAATCCGCCGGATGGTGTCGAACAAGACCCGCCGGTTGATGGCGAAGCGGTAGGTGAAGCTCTCGGGGATGATGCGGCGGTAGTCCGGAAATTTCTTGTCCGTTAAGAGCCGGATGAAGAGGTAGCGGTCGTCCGCTTTCAGCGCCAGGCTCTGTTTGCCCAGGCCCAGGGAGACCTTTTCTTCCTCGGCCAGGAAGCGGATGACCTCCGCCATGCCTTTCCGGGGGATGAGGATGCCTTTATCCATGGGAAACTGGCCCGATTCCGCCAGGGGGCGTTCAATCAGGGTGAGGCGGTGGCCGTCGGTGGAGATCAGGCGTAGCCAGTAGTCCAGTTCAGGTTCTGCTCCTTCCTCCAGGGGTGGGTCCGGCGCCGGGTCAAGGCGCGGAATTCCCACCCGCTCCCAAAAGATGCTGGAGAGGTGGTACTGGAGGTCGTCGGCCGAAACCGAAAAGATGGTCTTTTCGATCATCTCCTTGACCATGCCGCTCTCCACCTGCACCAGTTCCTGGTCGGTGATCTCCGGCACCGGGGGAAACTGGTCCGCCGGCAGGCCATGGAGCTGGTACCGGGCATCCCCCATCTGGATCTTCAGGTTGGAATTTTCCGTGCCCTCAAGTTCCAGGGTCTCCCCAGGCAGCTCCTTGATCAGATTATAGAGGTAGTGGGCCTGAACCGTGAGGGCCCCGTGCTCTTGCACTTCCGCCGGGTAGAAGCCCCGGAAGCTTACCTCCAGGTCGGTGGCGGAAATGATCACCCGGTTTTCATCGGTTTGCAGGAGAAAATTGGCCAGGATGGGCATGGTGCCCCGGCGGTCCACTACTCCCAGGGTTCGTCCCACTCCCCTCAACAAGGTTTCCCGATCGATCTTCAGGCGCATAGTGCTTTTCTCCTAAAGGATTAGAAATCTAGTAGTTTTAATAAGCAGCCAGCGGTTGGTTGATAAGTAAAATAACTAGCTATTTTTACTCATATACTTATCTACAGAGAATCTTTCCTATCTTGCAGCGGTCACCGGGTTATCCGTAGTCGATCCCGGACCGGCTCCGGAACCTTGTCGAAAAGCGAGTCGGATGGACAGGTTTTTTTCATGGTCCGGTTGACATTCACAATGTAATGTTTATTAAAATTTGTTTAGAGGGCGGCCCAATGGGTCGCCCTGACATTTTTATTCTGCTTTCCAAGCCCTGCCTTCGGAAAGTTCCTCCGGTGGCACAGGCTTTCTAGCCTGTGCGGACCGCCTGGCGGGCGAGGACGCCCGCCCTACCAACTATTCATCGTTTTTCTGGTTCCCAAGTTCAACTTGGGAACCAGAAAGATGGCTCACTTACATACTGCGCCCTGGCTGCCGGAGCTCACCAGGCGGCTGTAGCGGGACAGATACCCGGATTTGATCTTGGGCTCCGGAGGCTGCCAGGTCTGCCGGCGGCGGGCCAGCTCGGCGTCGTCCACCAACAGGGTCAGGGTCTTGGCCGGGATATCGATCCTGATGCGGTCGCCCTCGTTGACCAGGGCGATGGGGCCGCCCTCCGTGGCCTCCGGCGAGATGTGGCCGATGGCCGCGCCTCTCGTCCCGCCGCTGAAGCGGCCGTCGGTCAACAGCGCCACTTCCTTGTCCAGGCCCATGCCGGCGATGGCCGAGGTGGGGGTGAGCATCTCCCGCATGCCCGGGCCGCCCTTAGGGCCTTCGTAGCGGATGACCACGATGTCGCCGGGTTTAATGCGGCCTTCCAGGATAGCCCCGGTGGCTTCATCTTCGGACTCAAAGACCCGGGCGCTTCCTTCATTGACCAGCATCTGGGGGTCAACCGCCGATTGTTTGACCACCGCGCCGTCCGGCGCCAGGTTGCCCTTCAGAATGGCAATGCCGCCCTGGGCGTGATAGGGGTTGGTGAGGGGATGGATGACGCTGGGGTCCAAAACCCGGACCGGCGCCAGGTTTTCCGCCACGGTGGCGCCGGTGGCGGTAACCGGGGACCCGTCCACCAGGCCGGCCTCCATGAGGACGGCCATGACCGCGGGGACGCCGCCGGCCGCGTCCAGGTCCTGCATGTGGTGGACCCCGCCGGGGCTCATGGAGCACAGGTGCGGAGTCTTGACGCTGATCTCGTTGAACAGGTCCAGGGACAACTCGATCCCGGCTTCCCGGGCGATGGCCGGCACGTGGAGCACGGTGTTGGTGGAACAGCCCAGGGCCATATCCACCGCCATGGCGTTTTTGAAGGCTGTGAGGGTGGCGATGTCCCGGGGCAGGATCTGTTTGGCCACCAACTCCATGATCTTGAAGCCGGCTTCCTTGGCCAGGCGGTAGCGGGCCGCGGCGACCGCCGGGATGGTGCCGTTGCCGGGCAGGGCCAGGCCCAGAGCCTCGCTCAGGCAGTTCATGGAATTGGCGGTGAACATGCCGGCGCAGGAGCCGCAGCCGGGACAGGCGCACTCCGAGAGCTCTTTGAGCTCGTCTTCGCTGATTTTCCCGCCCTTCACCGCCCCGACTCCTTCAAAGACCGTGATCAAATCCACCGCCTGGCCCTTAAAGCGTCCGGCCAGCATGGGCCCGCCGGAAATCAGGATGGCGGGGATGTTGAGACGCAGGGCCCCCATGAGCATGCCGGGCATAATCTTGTCACAATTGGCCACCAGGATCAGGCCGTCCACGGGATGGGCCGTGGCCATGATCTCGATGGAGTCGGCAATGATCTCCCGGGAGGGCAGGGAATATTTCATGCCGGCGTGGTTCATGGCCAGGCCGTCGCAGACGCCGATGACCCCGAACTCCAGGGGGGTGCCCCCATTGCTGCGTACCCCGGCCTTGGCCGCCTGGGTGATCTTGTCCAGGTGGATGTGCCCGGGGATGAACTCGTTATAGGAATTGGCCACGCCGATAATGGGCTGGTCGATCTCCCGGTCGGTCAATCCCATGGCCTTGAGGAGGGACCGATGCGGATATTTTTCCAGGCCCTGTTTCATCAAGTCACTGCGCATGCAACTGCTCCTTTACGGGGTGTCGGACTTGTCAGATCCAGGCCCGGGTTCGCCGCCGGGCTGAGCTTCCGGGGTTTTCGCCTCGGGAGCATTCTCGGGCTGCGCCTCGGCCTTTCCCGGCTCGGGTGCGGGTTTCTTCCTGGATCGGCCTGAGCTTCGCCGGGGCCGGCCGGTCTTTTTCGGCGCCGGTGCCGCTTGGGGTTCAGCGGACTGGTCAGGCTCGGGCGCGGGTTCGCTGCCGGGCTGGGTTGCAAAAGTTTGTGTTTCGGCTGCGCCCTCGGGCTGGGGCTCGACCTTTCCCGGCTCGGGTGCGGGTTTCTTCCTGGATCGGCCGGAGCCGCGTCTAGGCCGGCCGGTCTTCTTCGGCGCCGGCGCCGGTTGGGGTTCAGCGGTCATGGGGGACTCGGGTCCGGGTTCGCTGCCGGGCTGGGCTGCCAGGGTTTGCGTTTCGGCTGCGCCCTCGGGTTGTGGCTCGACCTTTTCCGGTTCGGGTGCAGGTCTTTTCCTGGATCGGCCGGAGCCGCGCCGGGGCCGGCCAGTCTTTTTCGGAGCCGGCGCCGCTTGGGGTTCGGCGGCCTTGGGGGGCTCAGACGCACTTTGGGGTTCGGCCGCCGGTCTGGTCTCGGGGCCGGATTTCGCCTCCGAGGGCTCCCGTTTGATATATTCCACCAGAATTTCTTCTGGTCCCAGGCCTTCTTTGGGGAGCACCACGATCTTGAGATTATAATGCTCTTCCAGGTTGAGGATGTCTTTGCGTTTCTTGTTGAGCAGGAAATTGCTCACTTCCAAGGGCACCGAGGCCCGAACCTCCAGGATCTGGCCTTGGGCCACCTGGGTGGAGATTTGCCGCAGGAGGCTCAGGCTCAGGGTATCCACCCGTTTAATGCGGCCCCGGCCCTGGCAGGCCGGACAAGGCGTATAGGCGCTGACCTCGGCGGTGGGGCGCAGACGCTGGCGGGAGAGCTCCAGCAAGCCGAACTTCGACAAGGTCCCCACCGTGACCCGGGCCTTGTCCTTCTTCAGGCTTTGCTTGAGGGCCTGCTCCACCTCTTTCTGGTGCTTCCTGTCCTTCATGTCGATGAAGTCGATGACCACCAGGCCGCCCAGGTCTCGGAGGCGAAGCTGCCGGGCGACCTCATCGGCGGCCTCCAGGTTGGTCTTCAATGCCGTGTCTTCAATTTCCTTCTGGCTGGTGCAGCGCCCGGAATTGACGTCGATGGAGACCAGGGCCTCGGTGGGGTTGATGACGATGGTGCCGCCGGATTTCAGGGGCACACGCTCCGAGTAGATGCGGTCTATCTGGTCTTCCAGCTGGAAGCGGGTGAAGATGGGCAGGTTGTCTTTGTAGAGTTTCAGGGTGTGGACGTGCCGGGGGGACATTTCCAGGATAAAGGTATGCAGCGTCTGGAAGACCTCGACATTGTCCACCAGGATGGTGGTGATATCCGGGGAAAAATAATCCCTGACAGTCCGGGTGATCAGGTCCAGGTCCCGGTGGAGCAGGCAAGGCGCGGCCTGGCCGGTGGCGTTCTGGTTGATCGTTTCCCAGAGCTTCAGGAGATATTTCATGTCCTTGGCCAGTTCCAGGGTCTTGGCGGTCTCGCCGGCGGTGCGGACGATCAGGCCCATCTCCGGCGGCAGTCCCAATTTCTGGGCCAATTCTTTGAGGCGCTGGCGCTCTTCTTCCTTTTCGATCTTGCGGGAAACCCCCAGGTGGGTCTGTTGGGGCAGGAGCACCAGGCGGCGTCCGGGAAGAGAGATATAGGTGCTGAGGTAGGCGCCCTTGCTGGCGGACTCCTCTTTGTAGACCTGGACGATGAGCTCCTGGCCTTTGCGCAGCACCCGCTGAATTTTGGTCTGGGCCCTATTCTGGGGTTTTTCCTGATAATAGTCGGGATGCACTTCCGACAGGGGCAAGAAACCGTGGCGCTCCCCGCCGTAGTTGATAAACGAGGCCTGGAGGCTGGGCTCGATATTGACCACGATGCCTTTGTAAATATTGGCTTTGGTGGGTTCCCGGGAGGCGGACTCCAGGGCCAGCTCTTCAATATGGCCTTCTTCGACGATGGCGACCCGAAACACCTCCGGGTCGGCGGCGTTGACAAACATCTTCCGTGGTGGACTCATGATTACCCCTGGTGACACTGTTGGGCGAATTCTTTAAACCCGGGCTGGCTGTCCTGGGCATACATGCGATTAATCGCCAGGGGCAGGGCCGCGGGACTTTTTAAATTGCGGATGGGACGCATCTCCTGCCGGCGGAAGAATGCGGTTTTCACCAAAAAATTGATATCTCCCTGGACTGGCTGGAAATAGAGGAACCCATCCTTGACGGCAACGGGCATGGGCAGGCCTTGTTCCTTGATGCGGCCCCAACATACCCAGGGACGGGGATAATGGTTGAAATTGCGGTTCAAGAACTTGATGTCCCGGTTCTCGATGTCGCCCAACTGAAAGCTTTCAATCATTAAATCCCGCTTAAGCTCCGGGTCCCACGCCAGCATCCCGCCTTTCTGAGGTTTGGCGGGGTTGTTGGCCATCACTTCCATGACCATGTTGTAGCCCTGGTCCCCCAGTTCCAGGGCCAAACCCAGGCCGTGGAAATCCAGGGACCCGGTCAGATAGTCCAGGTCTTCGATATTATAAGAAATTTTATCGGCAAACCCCTGCAGCCAATCGGCTACCTCTCGCCGGGAGTGAAACTTCTTGTCCCAGGCATGGGCCCCCTCCAGGGTGAAAAGCTGGCGCGAGGCGGCCTGCTGCATCACCATCTGCCCGTGGTTGTGGAGGCGGCGGGGGCTGTTGACATCGTAGAAAAATGTCCCGCCCTTGAGGTTAAGGCCGTGAAAGCTCTCCTGCACCATGAAATGGACCTGGGCCGGGTTGAAGCCGAAAAAATGCCACTGGTAAAAATCTTTTTCGACGTGGGCCAACATTTCCCGGCCAATGACCACCAACAAATGCTGGCGCCCGAGTACCTCCCGGGGCGATTCCCCCAGGCCCCGGGCCAGGTTTTGCAGGTCAAAGGCGAGCTGGAGCATGTGGCGGGCCCCCAGGGACAGCGACAGGAGCTCCTGGGGCAGGCAGTCCAGTTGCGCCGCCACCTCCTGGGGGGCAATAATCCGGCCGGCTTCCTGGCTCATGAGGTGGGCGGTGCGCTCGACGGTGATCTCCTGGGAGATGTCGAGGAAATATTTGGAACCCAGCATCAAGCGGGTGCCCTCACCGGCGGCGGCATGTTCGAAGAGAATTTCTCCCCGGGCCATAGCGGCCCGGGCCCGGGCCAGTGGTTCCGGGTGTCCGTTATGTTCGTCGAGCACCAGGATTTGCCGGGGCTCCGCCAGGCGCTCCAGGCGGGGGTAACGGTTGAGGTCCTTTTCCCGGGCGGCGATTTCGGCCAGCGAGGAGAAGTGGCGTAAATTCTCTTGGGCCAGGGCCACGCAGGAGCTGATATAGGGTTCGAGGCTGCCGGGAGCAATGACGGCTTTGGTCGCTTGGGGCATGAAAAACCTGTAATATTGCGTAATTAAAGCAATAAATTATCATGCGTACCTAAGGTTGTCAAGGAACAATGCGCCGTCAGGCGGGCAAAAAGCCGGGGCGGGGGCAAGAGATGCTGTAAAAAAAGCCGTGTCCGGAGAAAGCCGGGAAATAGGGAGGGCGGCGCTATCCCTGCCGATCTCCGCCTGCCTCATCCCGGGATGCAGGTCTAGAGACGAGTTGTCGAGGCGGACCTGAGTGTCCGCTCTTATCCTGGAGGCCGACCAAGGGGTCGGCCCCCACGAGCCGGGCCAGGCGCAGCCGCCTAAGTTTCAGCTTGATCCCGATACACCAGGACCGGGCGGGTGGAAAGGCGCACCAGATTGAGGGCCTCGTCGCTGATCATCTTCAGATACTTGGGCCGCTTGTGCCCATAGGCCCCCAGCACCAGCAGGTCATAGCGTTCCACGGCCACGGCCTTGAGGATTTCGTCCACAAAGTCGCCCTGGGCCAATTTCTTGCTGGGGGTGTAGCCGTATGCCTTTAAGGTGTCCTCGCCGGTGAGCAGACAGGCCTCGGCGATTTCAGGGGTTTCGCCCAATGCCGTTTCCTGCACGTGCAGGATGGTGATTTCCGGTTTCTGCTTGGCAAAGAGCGGGGCGATGAATTCCAGGGCTCCCTGGTCGCACTGGGACCCCCGGTAGGCCACCAGGATTTTCTGGATCGGCCGGAAATTGCGCATGAGGAGCACCGGTTGCAGGGCATGGTGGAGAATCTTGGCATGCACCGAGCCCAGCAAAAAGCCCCGGATGGTGGAGCGGCCCTGGGAGCCCAGCACGATCAGGTCGTACATGCCTTCATTGGCGAGGTTCAGAATCTCCTCGGCGGGATCGCCGACGGCCACCAGGGGCTCACAAGGCACCTTGCCCCCCAGGCAGATCTCGCAGGCCTGGAAAATCTCCTCCACGGTTTTTTCCGCCTCGGTTTCGATGGCCTTTTCCACATCCTCCCGGGTGGTGAAAGGGGCATAGGAAGTTTCCGCCACGGACTCCACCACATTGGGTTTGACGTAGAGGGCGTCCACGTCGGCCTCGAAATGTTCCAGCAAATGGCAGGTATAGCGCAGAGCCTGTTGGGACTCTTCGTTTTTATCCACCGCAACCAGGATTTTCATAGGTATCTCCTCTCGAATCTACTGAGCGCCCGGAACCGGGGCCGATTTTCCGCATTATACCTTATAGTTGTGATTATCGCATCACCAAAACCGACGTCTGGCACTTGCTCACAAAGCGTCCGGCCCAATCCCGGGGAAAGAACCGGTCCAGCAAAGATTTCTTCCCCATAAACAGGGCCAGGAGGTCTTGCTGCAGTTCCTTACCGATGAAGTCTTCAAACTCGGCGATCTCGGTTAAGCGCGTGGTCACCTTGATCTGGCGATCCTCGTAGTAATCGCCGATCTCGATGAGCCGCCGGTACACGTCTTTTTTCATGTCGCCACCCTGGGAAAGCCCGACCAATTCCAGTTGAGCCCCGTGAATCGTGGCCATCTGGTTGATCATCTCCAGGGAATCCTGGCTGATGTAGCTCTGGTCCAGGCAGGCCAGGATGCGGCTGATGGGCTGCTCTTCTTTGACCAGAAGGACGGAACAGCCGGCATCGTTGACCACTTTCTGGGGCACCGGGGCCGAGCCTTGCCAGATGCACTGCCCTCCCTTGGTGCACCCCAGCACGATCAGGTCGCTTTCTTCATCCCGGGCTTCCGCCACGACCTCCTGGGCCTCATTACCGTACCTCAGGCGCACCGTCACGTCTTTTTTGGCTCCCCGGTGCACCAGCAGTTCTTCCCACTGGCCGCCCCTGACGGGAATCCACTCGAACTGCGGCGCCCCCAGGGCATAGGGTGAGCCCTCGCCGCCGGCGCGGCTCAGGAAAGTCTCCCGGTACCCGTGTAAGGCCTGGGCCAGGGTATGGTCCTCGCCGGGTTTGGCCCCGGT
Organism: Deltaproteobacteria bacterium; assembly: GCA_030655955.1. Classification (GTDB taxonomy): domain Bacteria; phylum Desulfobacterota; class Desulfobaccia; order Desulfobaccales; family 0-14-0-80-60-11; genus 0-14-0-80-60-11. The sequence goes on along the minus strand of JAUSOZ010000057.1, from coordinate 13,182 downwards.
GTCGGCGGCGGCTACCGCCAGCAGGGTCACGTCGGCCCAGGTGTTGGTGGCCAGCCGGACTACTTCATTGAGCGCATAGGCGCTGTAGGGATGTTCATCTCCAGCGAATAAAATTTTCATGGTCATTCCCCTCCCTGTGGTTTACGAAATCTGCCGCGGCCTTCGGAGACGGTCCGGTCAGATAAATCAGACTTCTAGGCTACCGGCCGGGCTCAATACGGCACCAGCATCAAAGGGTTTTTTATCTGGGCCAGCCAGTTAAGGTGGACATGGTCTTTTTTTACCGCACGATCCAGGGGCACGGCCACCAGACCGTATTCCTTCAGCGTGGCCGGGGCCGGCCCCCCGGAGGACCAGTCAGCCACTTCTTTGACCTCCACGGTACACCCGGTGGCCTCCAAGGCCGCCAGGACTTTCCGGGCCTCTTCTCTCAGGGCGTCGCCGGGGCCGCCGTAGCCCTCCTGGGGCGGCAGGGCCAAATGGAGCGGCGTTGAGCACCCGGCCCAGAGTTTCTGCATGGCCGGCAACACCGCCCGGGCGCCGGATAAATCCGGGCATACCACCAGAACCCGGTGGATCTGGCGCAACACCCGCAGCCAAATGAGGGGGCAGGCGAGCTTCTGGTAGAACTTGGAGTGCAGGCGCCGCTGGATGGTCGCCGGGTTAAAGGGATAGGGCGCTCCTTCGACGTACAAATCGAAGCTCTCCTGGCTCTCGATCTTGACCAGTTCGTGATCGCGATCCCCATAGATCACCCGGGGTGTTTGCAGCATGGGGCAGGATTCCTGCTCGGAGGCCAGCATTTCCTGGATCTCCTCCTTGCCCATCTCGACGATCTCCCGTTCCCAGGTATGCCGGACCCAACCCGTCCCGGTGACCGGCACTTCCGGCGGCGGCGCCTTGACATAGACCGGATACAGCTCCATGGGAATGAGGTTCCCCAGGTCACAGGCATAGCGAATGGCAAAGCTGGAGGCCAGGTCCACTTCAATGGCTACCAGGGTTTTCAGCATATACACTTCCCCCTTAATCGGCGTACGTTATGGCAGCTAGGCGCGGGCGGCCCTCAAGCCGCAGCGCCGCGAATTTTAGCGGCCGCCCGGGTCACCACGTCCTGAATCTCGCTCAATTTGAAGGGCTTGGCGATGAAATCGAAGACGCCCTTCTGGAACGACTGCTTGGCGGTTTCCATGGTGGCGAAACCCGTGATCACAATCACCTCGGTTTGCGGCCGCTGCTTTTTGACTTCTTCCAGAAAGCGCATGCCGTCGATCTCTTTCATCTTGAGATCCGTGATCACAATGTCATAGGCCGACTGTTGCACCTGATGCATGGCCTCGACGCTTTGGGTGAAGGTGTCCACGGCGAATCCCAACTTTTCCAAAGCCGGCTGCAGACGTTTGCAGACAATGGGTTCATCGTCCAGCACCAGTATCCGGAGCTTATTTTCCGTCATAACTTCCTCCTTCCGGGGGCTGCTCCCCTAAACGGGAGTTTTGGTGAAAAAACGCCTCCACAAAATCCGGGACGTCTTCATCGCGGCGCAGCTGAATATCCAACTGGCGGGTGAATCCGATCAACCGGCCCAGGAGCCGGAGCCGCTGCTCCATATCTTCCCGGGGCAGATGAAGCACCTTGGCCACCACCAGATCGCCTTTGGTGTCCACCTTAAAGTGGAATTGGGACAGAATCTTTTCCAGCAGTTGTGCCCGCCGGGAGCGGCGCGTGAGGTCGGTAACCCCACCCACAAAGCGAAAATAGATGTGGTTGCGGGGGGCCTCGGTCTCCATGCGGGCATCCACCAGGTTAAAGTGATAGCCCAACCGCAGGTGCAGATTCAGGTAGTTTTCGCTGATTACCGCCAGGTTGAAACCCGACACCGTGGTGGCGCTGGAGGTAAAAGCTCCGGTCTTGGTCAGGCTCGACATCATCCCCTGGAAATCCACCGGCACCGGTTCCGTGCTCCAGACCCCCGGTTCGGATAGGCCCTCCCACAGCGCCCTCATGGGCGCCGACCGGATGTGCTCCGGCAGGAGCCTGGTCCCCTGGGCCTCGGGGGCGATCCCGCCGCCCAGGTCCAGAACCTTTAGGCCCAGGGGGATGTCGGAGACCAGGGTGAAAATCCTGACTCCCTTGAAACGCTTCACAAACCGGGGCAGGTCCATCAATTCTTCCACGGCTTTTTCGTGGATGAACCGGATGACGTCGTGGACCGATTGACAGCCCTCGGGGGTAAAATTCTGGTCCTGGGGATCCAGCAAATGGAGCGGCGCGATGCGGGCCAAAATCCGCCGCAGCAGCCGGAATTCCGGGGCGTCCTCAAAGGCCATGGACTGGACCAGCTCATACTGGAGCAATTCTTTCACCCGGCCGGCGTAGACCGTCCGCTGCTTGGTGTCCACGGTGACCTTCATGCCGGCCGTGAGGATCTCCATGGCGCCCTCCACCCCTACCAGGGTGGGCACCCGGAATTCCCGGGCGATGGTGGCCAGATGCCCGGCGGCGGAACCCCGCTCCGCCACGATGGCCGCCGCCTTGGGCACAATACGGGCCAGCCACGGGGCGGTATATTTGGCCACCAGGACGGCTTCCTCGGGAAAACGGTCCAGGTCAGCATCGGTGCTGACGTGGGCCACGACGCCGGCGCCCACCCCGGCATGGGCCACCACGCCGACGTCCTGGATCAGGATGGGGTAGCGGGCGCAGGTCTCGCAAATATCTTGGGGCAGAGGGACCTTGGGCTTGGGGATCTGCAAGCCCCGGGCCTGCAGGACCCAACAGTTCCCGGCGGCATCGATGGCGCATTCGATCTCCTGGGGGCGCTTGAAGTAGCGTTCCAGGATCAGGGCCCAGCGCCCCAAGGCTTCAACGGTGGCCTCGGAGAGGGTTTCCCGGCTCTGGTCCTCCGGGGCGACCGCCGCTTCTTCTTCGCCCCCACCGGCCATGGCCCGAACCAGTTTTTCTTTCTGGGCGATTTCCTGGGACCGGATGCGGTGGGGAAAATCCCGCTCCACCACGTAGCGGTCCACCGGGCCTTTACCCTCCACCACGGTGCGCCCCAGGCCCCAGGCGGCAAAAAAGACCAGGCAGTCGTTCTCCCGGCCGCTCACGTCCAGGGTATGCACCACCCCGCTGGCCTGGCTGGGAATCATCTCCTGGCACAGCACCGCCATGGCCGCCTCTTCCCCCAGCATCCCCATCTTCTGCCGGTAAACCAGGGCCTCGGGGGAATAGAGACTGGCCAGGACCTGTTTATAGGCCTTGATGACGCCCCGGGACGGAACGTGCAGCAGGCTCTCATGCAGGCCGGCAAAAGACAGTTCTCCGTCTTCGCCGTAGGCGCTGCTGCGCACGGCCCAATCCCCGCCCTTTTCCGCCTGGCGCCGTATTTCCCCGGCCACTTCGTGGGGTACTACCCCCGCCAGGATGCTGTACTGGATCTGACGGGAGACCTGGCGTTCGTCGTACTCGCCCGCCACCCAAGCCTCCAGCAGGGCGTGGATGCGTTCCTCCAGGTGATTGTGTTCCAGGAAGAGCCGGTAGGCCCGGGTGGTGATGATGAAGCCGCCCGGCACCGGCAGGCTGAGGTTTTGGATGGCCACCGCCAGGTGGGACGCCTTGCCCCCGATGAGTTCGGGGCGGTCCTCGGGGGCTTCGGCCAGTGAGATCACCAGGGGCATCTCCTTGGACAGGATCAGCCGCCCCCGGAGTTCGGCCCCCAGGGGGATGAAGATGCGGTCCAGGGCCTGGTACAGATCCAGGTAACGGTTCGAGGTGATGAGATTGACGCCTTTCACCATGCGCAGCAGCAGCGTCTGGATGGCTTCGGTGGTGTCGATGAGGTACTTGCGGTCAAAGATATATTCTCCGCCGGATTTTTCCCCCAGGTCGGCAATGAGTTCCATGACCCGCTGGTGGTCGGCCAGCAGCGCCTGGAAATGTTCAAAAATCTCCGGAAAGGCCACCAGTTGCTGCTTGGGCCTGCTTATCCGCTTCCAGAGATTATGGAGCACTGACCACATGGGGTTATTCCTTTATCCGGCCACGGTCGCACCTGCCATAGTGCGCGGTGCCTTCAACCCAGATATTTCCTTGTAGGGGGGGACCCGTGTGTCCCCCCATGCGGGCGCACACACCGGTGCGCCCCTACGATACGGTGTTCTCTCCTACCCAACCAGGCCCGATCTGCTTAAAGAGCCGGAAGCCTGATAACCAAGATAAACACGGCAAGCCGACATGGCAAACAAGACCCAAACTGAAAAGCGCCGGGAGCCTCAATGGCCGCCCCCGCCCTTGAAGATAAAGCCCATGGCAAAACCGGTGACGATGGCGATGACCACCGCCAGCACCCCGTAGGCGACCCCGTGCTCGTAGGCCAGCCCCGCCAGCCAGGCCGGGAAGCCCACCATCTCAACCTTGAGGTCGGTGCAGGTGTGGCTCACCGCCTTGCCGTCGGCGATTACCGACAGGCAGACCTTATAGTCGCCGGGCCTGGTGTTGGAGGGCAGGGGGAAACTGGCCGTCAGGGCGCTTTCGGCCCCGGCCGCGGCCTTAAGCTTGAGGGCCCCGGGCCAGGAGGCATAAATCTGTTCGCTTTCCTTGAGTTCGAGAAATTGCTTCAGAAACTCCTGGCGCTCCGCCGGCTCGATTTTGCCGCTGAAGACCAGGCGCTTCTCTAAGGCTCGATAGCCCCAGGTGGCCGTGGGCGGTGCCGCGGTGAGCAATTCCTTGGCGGTGCTCATGACCAGGTAAAGGGAGGGGGCGTCCTGGACCTTGATTTCGCCCACGTTCATCCACATGCCCGCCCGGCGCCCCTTGCGCATGAGGTGTTCCTCGGCGCTTGAGCCCATCACCTCCAGGACCGCCTGAGTCCCCGCCGGGATGGTTCCCGAGACCGTCACCGTTTGGCCGTTGAAGAAGGCGCCGATTTGCACCGTGGCCGGCGAGATCGTCAGCCCCGGTTCCGCCGCCCGGGCCGGCAGCCCGGCGGCCAGCAGCACCACTAAACCCAACCACACCGCTTGGTGGGACAAATTTACGAGACGCTTCATCTCAGTGCCCGCCTTTGTGCGCCAGCAGCAGATGGGGCGGCAGCACCAGGCTCACCAGCATCTGCACCATCACCAGCAAGACGATGGAGGCCAGGAGAATCTTGAGCTGATCGGCCTTGAGCCGCCGGCTCAGGCGCACCCCGAACTGGGCCCCCAGGGTGGAACCCAGAAGCAGGATGATGGCCAGGATCATGTCCACCGTGTGGTTGGTAGCCGACTGCATGATGGTGACGTTGATGCAGGTAAACAGGATTTGCACCAGGCTGGTGCCCACTACTACGTGCATGGGCATGCGCAGCATATAGACCATCACCGGCACCATGATAAAACCACCGCCCACACCCATGATGGCCGCCAGGATGCCGACGAACACCCCCAGGACCAGGGGGAGGATAGGGGAGAGGACCACCCCCGATTTCTCGAATTTCATCTGGTAGGGCAGGGCCTGGATCATGCGGTTGTAGAGGGAGACCTTGGCGGACGCTTCCACCCGCGGGGTTTCCACCGGCTTTTTCCGCAGGCTCTGGAGACTCTCCGCAAACATGTAGAAGCCGATAACCCCCAGCATGACCACATAGGTGATCTGGATGACGAAGTCAGCGTTGCCCATGGCCCGCAGCAGCTTGATGAATTGCACCCCCACGGTGCCCCCGATCAGCCCGCCGATGATGAGGAAGAGCCCCATCTTGAAGTCCACGTTCCCCAGGCGGTAGTGAGCATAGGAGGCGGAGGTGGAGGCCGCGACAATCTGGTTGGAGTCCGAGGCCGCGGCCACCGTGGACGGGATGCCCACCATGATCAAGAGCGGGGTCATGAGAAAGCCGCCCCCCACGCCGAACACCCCGGAGAGAAAGCCCACGGCTCCCCCCAGGCCAAAAAGAAGCAAGATGTTGATGCTGTTACCAGCCAGTGGTAAATACAGGTTCCAGGACATGTGCCGCTCTCCCCTCCTTCACGTGGCGTTATGACGATGGTCTACTTAATTACAGTGGTTCATAAATAAGGTGACGTGTTTCTTACTTCGTGAAGATCACTGCCCCCTCACCCTGACCCTCTCCCCCATTGGGGGCGAGGGGAAAAGATGGGACTGATTTAATGCTCTATAGTGGCACAGGCTTCCAGCCTGTGTTCCTTTAACCCCCTCTCCCCCCGCTTCGGGGGGAGAGGGTTGGGGTGAGGGGGGCGATATATGACGTGAGCATATTTATGAAATCCTGTACCAAGCATGTAATTGGCTTCTCCTGACCCAGAACCTAAAACCCAAAACCCGCCTCAAAGGTCCGTCAATCGGGTCACTTTTCCCTGGCCGCGCACCAGGAGAATTTCGGCCCCGATGTGCTGGTGCAGGCTTTTTAAGGCTGCGGCGCACCCGGGGTACTGTTCCCGGCGTCCATCCTCCGGCCAGCCCATAATGATGAACTGCAAGGCGCTCTGGGCCCGGGCGAAGGCCAGGACCTCATCGCAGAAGGCGCCGGCCGCCAGGAAGATCTCCAGGTTCACCCCTTCCTGCTGGCAGCGCTCCCGGACCTTTCCCAGCCACAGGCTCTGCTCTTCCTTAAGGCCCCCCAGCGAAATGTCGCCGGGGTCAGAGGGGTCGCCGCCCCGGGCCGGGAACACCGCCATGAGCACCAGGGATAATTTCAGACGCGCCGCCAACTGCACCGCATAAGAGGCGGCCCGGGAATCCGGCCGGTCCAGGTCGATAGCTAAGAGTACCCGCTTGTTCATGTCCCTTGACGGCAATGCACCAACCGGGCCAACAGTGATTGTGCTGGAAAAACAGTGGGATATCCTAATGGGACGAAGGGGGGTGTTTCAAAATGAAAAAGGCGTTTTGCCGGAAAAGGCCGGAAAGGCGGGAAATAGCGGCGTTGCGGCCTGTTTCATTATGAAACTGGTTGGATTATTTATTACTGATTTGAGGAAGAGGGCAAAATTATTAAACGTCTCGTAGAATAGACCCCATTAACTCCTGATGGCTAAATTTGTCGCCAAAATGTTAGTTATTTTTGTTATAACTAAATTTATTTGTTGACAATTATTGATTTATATGCCTATTATAAATTACATAAATACTGTTTTTATGTTAATTTTATCAATCAATAATTGGCATTATTGTGAGAAAAATCAGCTATTTCACTACAAATGATGTTTATAAATTAACGAGGGTTTCCCCAAGAAAACTTCGCTGGTGGGACGAACAGGGATTGATAAAGCCGGGTGCTTTTCCTTCGCGAAAATCTGGCCAAAGACGCCGATATACACTCCGTGATATTATCTGTATACTAGTAATTAAAACACTTAGAGATAATGGGATGAGCCTTCAGAAAATTAGAGAAGCCGTTGCTAAAATTGAGATAAATGGCATTGACCACCCTCTTGCCAAACTCAGGGTTGCATGCTTGGCCCATACCATAATAGTAAAAATAGAGGGTAAATATTTAGAACCACTCTCTGGCCAGATGGTCATTGAGCAATGCTTGGAAGAAATTCGCCCTCAGTTGGAGCGTAGGCGTTTAGCGCCTGCCGAGAGGGCTGTGGAGCGAGTAAATATAGATTATGAAAAAAAGATTGCTGGTTTTTGATTTACATTAAAAGGAATGAACGTTTTTTATTGCAAAATATTTTATAGATAAAACACATTAAATAATTGCTCCTTAAGAGACAAAAATGTCAAACCACGAATTGTTTAGCAATAAAAGAGACTTTAGGGGCATAGCGATAATTATAAAAGAGGTCGTTGAAGGTGTTGCCGAAATTATATGGAGTATTATTTATTATATATTTCCAATTATTATATTAAGTGGTTTTGTAATTATTATTTTCAATATTAATCCAAAAATAAGCTTTCAGATTTGTTCGGTTCAGACTGGTTATATATTGGCAATTTCGCTTCTAACTTTTGGAATGCTGGGATTATGGTTTGAGAATGCAAGCTTGTTTCAGCAGCAAGCTTTTAAATTATTAGTTTGGGCGGGCGTCCTTTTGCTAATCCTCACTTTTTGCTTTTCTATGGCCATCGACATTCTTGCGTTAGCAAAAAAATAAAAAATTCTTGGTGCCAAGCCACTTATTAAGTTATTTATAAAATGGATGATAAAGCGAAAACTTTTTGGTCAACCCGCGATTTCAAAGATCGTATCAAAGATATTTTGCCTAAAGAGAAAAGCTCGGAATGGGTAGATGGACCTAAAGAGGAGCGTATCCAAGGATCATCATTAGAGCTTTCTCTTGGAGAAGAAGCTTTTATCAGCAGCAAGAAAAAACTGAAGAAGCTTAATAGCAAAGATAATTTTATAAAAATTGCTCCAGGCGACTTTGCACTATTGATTACAGAAGAATATGTCCAAATTCCAAAAGAATGCATGGGATTTATTTCTATAAAAGCTAGGCATAAGCTCTCTGGTCTAATAAACGTTTCAGGTTTTCATGTCGACCCAGGATTTGAAGGAAGGCTTAAGTTTTCGCTTTACAATGCTGGGACTGCTGAGGTATTATTAAAATATAAAGACCCAACTTTTATTCTTTTTATAACATATATTAGAGATGGAGCAAAGATTTACAATAAAGGACATGATCATTTTAAACAGCAACACATTGAGCCAAAGGAAATGATGCCTCTTTTGGGTGCAGGGATTCCAATTCATGAAATAGCGCACCGTCTTGGAACAGTAGAAACTGCAGTTAAGATTTATGGCGGAATTTTAATAGGAATATTAATATTGATATTAACCAAACTTTTCGGCGGCGGTTGATTCATCAAGGGGAGGCAAAAATGGCAAACCTGAATGAATTATGTTTGGAAATAACTAACCGCTGTATTATGAATTGTCTACATTGTTCTACAGCTTTTCCTGGTTGTGAAAAGCATATCGATGAGCTTACTTGGAAAGAAATTGAACCAATTATTTCCGACTTTCATGCCCTTGGGGGAAAAATTCTTGAAATTTCGGGGGGGGAGCCAACCTTACATAGAAATCTTTTAGATATTGTGGCCTTTGCCAAGAGCAAAGGCCTTGAAACCAGGCTTTATACATGTGGGGTTTCATATAAGGGGAGATGCAAGCCTTTAAGTGTGGCACTTTTGAAGAAGCTGTGTAGCCAAGGGTTAGATAAGATCATTTTTAATTTGCAAGGTGCCACAAGTGAGGTCCATGATCTAATAACGAGAAAGCCCGGTAGCTTTGACGCTCTTTGCCAAACTATTATAAACGCGAAGAAAATGGGATTTTGGGTTGGGACGCATTTTGTCCCCATGCAGCCCAATGCTAGATTCTTTGAAAATGTGTTAAAGCTCGCATGTAAAATAGGTATTGATGAGGTAGCTCTTCTCAGATTTGTTCCCCAGGGTCGAGGAGAGGTTAATAAAGCAAAACTTAAACTTGCAAGCGATAAGCTGTGGGAATTCTTGAAAATTGTTGCTCAATTAAAGAAAAAAAATGGCGATAGGCTGAAAATCCGCGCAGGATGTCCACTGGATTTCTTGGGTTTCATCGATGAGACAGTGAAACAATCTGTCTGCAAGGCCGGCAAATCGACTTGTAGTATAACCCCAGGCGGGGATGTGATCCCATGTCCAGCTTTTAAGCATTTCCCTGAATTTGTGGCAGGGAATATAAGAGATAAAAATTTGATTCTTATATGGAGTACATCAGAGGTTTTTAAGGAATTTCAAAAGATTGACCACCAAAACATTTCGGTTTGTTCAGAATGTGCAAAGAGCGATATTTGTAAAGGGAGATGCCCGGCTCAAAGGGTTAGGCAGCACGGTCATCTTGATATAGGTCCAGACCCAGATTGTCCAAGGGGTTATATGGTTAAATTAGGACCGGAAATTGCACCATTTATAGATTATTTAAATAGCGCCGATATATCGGAATTATCTATGGGCTGATTGCCTAGTATGGACACTATCTTTGTCATATATGATGGAAAATAATCTTTATTAAACCTGTCCCACCAGCAAAGCTCGAAGCCTAAGAATTTCTCTGCAACCTCAGAAACTATCACGCCTGTTGATTCTAAAGAAAACGTCCGGCGTAAAGGATGACGACATTTATCGCCGTCTTTTACCGCGCATCTTTGGTTTCCACATCCTCTACAAAATCCGGAAGATAAAAATAATCCCTCCTTATGGTCGTTGAGAATTTTAGCAAATTTATTGGTAAATGGCGTGAGTAATGCTTCGATAAAGGACCATCTAACATAGTAGCTCCCGGCCAAAACCTTTGGAGGATAATTAGCTATTAACAGTTTGGTATAAATTATATTAGCTACTTTGAACCTTTTCCCCAAGAGTTTGAAGTCTGGAGAAAAGGGAGGGCAACCTCCATTTCTCCCATATAACCGGCAACCCGATCGGCAGGCATTTTCTGTCAAATTCTTATCAACAGGGATTTTATGAATGTCCTGAGCTGTCCACCCAATTTCTAGAGGGTAGGATCTTCCACTGCCGGTTTTATGAATATAATGAAATTTTTCCATAAAGAAGTGTATTGAGTTCAGGGACTCAAATCTTGGTCAGGCCGTACTTTTTCATCTTGCGCCACAGGGTGGTGCGGGGCAGGTTTAGGATGCGGGCGCTCTCGCCGGTTTGGTGATTGGTGAAGGCCAGCACCTTTTGGATATATTCCCGCTCCTGCGCCTCGAGGGTGGGCCAGCAGCCGTTGCCGCTGGGGGCCAGTTCCTGGAGGTCCGGCGGCAAATCCGTCAGGGTCACCGTGTCCCCCTCGGCCAGGGCCACGGCCCGTTCGATGATGTTTTGGAGTTCCCGGACATTGCCGGGGTAAGAATAGGCCTGGAGCACTGTCCGGGTGGCTTTGTCGATGCCGGCGATGCGCTTGGCGAACTTGTGGCTGAAGAGGTTCAAAAAGTACTGCATCAGGAGGGGAATGTCTTCCTGGCGTTCCATGAGGCTGGGCAGGCTGATTTGCACCACGTTGAGGCGGAAGTAGAGGTCCTCCCGGAAGCGGCTCTCGGCCACGGCCCGTTTCAGATCTTTGTTGGTGGCCGCAATGAACCTGAGGTCCAGCTGCAGGGGCCGGTTGCCCCCCACCCGGGTAATCTGGTTTTCCTGGATGACCCGGAGGAGCTTGCCTTGCATGGACAGGGGCATATCCCCGATTTCGTCCATGAACACCGTGCCCCGGTGGGCCGTTTCCAGGATGCCGATCTTGGTGGCGATGGCCCCGGTGAAGGCGCCCCGCTCATAGCCGAACAGTTCGCTGGCGATGAGTTCCTCGGTAAAGCCGCCGCAGTTGAAGGCCACGAAGGGCCTGGTGTTCCGGGCGCTCTCCCGGTGGATGAGACGGGCCACCAGCTCCTTGCCGGTGCCGCTCTCCCCCTGGATGATGACGTTGCAGTCCAGCGGGGCGACCTTGCGGCTGATCTGGAACACCTCCTGCATTTTCGGGCTGACCCCGATCATTTCCCCCCAGCCGTCCAGGGGTTCCAGCCGGGCCTTGAGCCGGCGGTTCTCGGTGACCAGGAGCTTATGCTCCAGGGCGCGGCGGGTCAGGTTGCGGATTTCCTCCAGTTTCAGAGGCTTGGCCACATAGTGAAAGGCGCCCAGCTTGATGGCCCCCACGGCTGCATCCAGGGAGGCGTGGCCGGTAATCAGGATGACCTCGATTTCGGGCCGCCGGGCTTTGGCCTGCTGCAACACCTCCATGCCGTTGAGACTGGGCAGCACCACATCCAAAAAGACCAGATCAAAATTTCCCGGGTCCAGGTCCAGGAGAAAAGCCTCCCCGGTGCCATAGGTCTTGACGCTATGGCCATCCTTTTCCAGGGCCGCCTGGAGCCTTTTCTGGACGATAACTTCATCGTCAACGATGGCGATGTTCATGCTACTCCCGATTCCGGTCCGGCGCCGGTTAGGCCTCAAGCTTCAGGGGCAGCGTCATGGTGAAGGTGGCGCCCGCACCTTTGGTGCTCTTGACCTCGATATGGCCGCCGTGTTTTTCCACAATGCCGTAAGTCACCGACAGGCCCAGGCCGGTGCCTCGCCCCACCTGTTTGGTGGTGTAAAAGGGATCAAAGATCTGGGGCAGGTGCTCCGGATCGATGCCCACCCCCGTGTCCTTGACGTTAATGACCATCCATTGGCCGTCCGGGGACGGGTGGGCGCTGACCTGGAGGGTGCCCCCGTCCAGCATAGCCTGGATGGCGTTGATGAACAAATTGAGAAAGACCTGTTGCAGGCTTTTCTTTTCGCCCCGGATGGGTGGCAGGTCGGCGGGAATATCCTGTTCCACATTGATGCCCGAGAGAACCAGCTGGTTGCGCACCAGCTTCAAGGTATCCTGGATGACAACCCCGATGGACAGCGCCCCGAATTCCGGGTGCTCGGCGCGGGAGAAATCCAGGAGACCTTTGACGATCTCGGAGGCCCGGTCGGACTGGATCAGGATATCCTGGATCAACCCCATGGCCTCCTCCTGGGACAGGTCCCGAAAATCCTCCTTCAGGGACTCCGCCGTGAGCACGATGTTATTGATGGGGTTGTTCAACTCATGGGCGATCCCCGAGGTCAGGGTGCCCACCGCCGCGATTTTCCGGGATTGCACCAGTTGCTCCTGATGTACCTCCAGCTCGTGAATCATGCGGTTGAAGGCCCGGAACAGGGCGAAGAATTCCTCCGACGAGGTGGGTGGCTCCGGCAGCGGAGTGAAATCGCCGTGGGCGATCTTGTCCATGGCCTGCTGCATCTGCAACAGGGGCTGCACCAGCATGCGGGAGAGGTAGAAGGCCACGACGATCCCCAGGGCCAGGAACACCACCACGGAAATAATGAAGAGGATCATGGCCCGTTGAAACAACTGGTCAATCAGGAGCCGTTCGGCCTTTTCCCAGTTCTCCGTGATCGTGAGCAGTTCTTGGCCCTGGTGGCGCAAGGAGTCTTCCAGGGGAGCAAAATTGTGATTTGCCAGGTCCGGGCCGACTCGATCAATCTGTTGTTTAATCTGGGTCAAAATTTCCCGGTAACTGGTCAGGATACGACCAAATTCCGGCTGCTGGGGGGTTTTCTTTAAGCGCAGGATCTCGTTTTCATGACCCAGGAAAATTTCTTCCACGCGCTTCAGATACGTATCGGCCTCATTAAGGCTGGCCACCTGCCGGTAAAGGAAGA
>JAUSOZ010000043.1 GCA_030655955.1 Deltaproteobacteria bacterium | reverse complement strand
GGCGCTCGGGTCGCTCCCCAGCGTTGCCCTATCCTCCCCAGAGACAACTGCATAATATGACGATAGCCCTTAATAATCAACCGGACATTTTATGTGCTATGAAAACCGGACATCTGTTTGTGCTATTGACACGGGCGGTTTTTTTTATTGACAAAGAATTTGCTTTTTGGTAGGTTAATTTCCAGTAAAATTTAAGGGTTTGTAGAAATCGCCTGCTGTGCACGCAGGGTTCATCGGGTCGAATCCGTTCCCTCCACCAAAATTATGAATAAAAGATTATCAATATTATATTTATCGGTAATTTTGTTTTTATTCAGTTGTCAACAAGTATTATCTGAATATAATTTGGATCATGACCTTGATAATATCTATATTATATTGCAGGATATGACCTTTTCAGATTTTAACCAGTCAGAAAAAATACGTGTATTTAATAAAAATATATTAGAATCAGAACATTTTAATATAGTGGTCCATGGTAGCTTCTTTGATGGAACAAGTGGTAAAAGTAATCTAAATTTAATATTTAGAGGTATGGTTTTTATCAAAAAGGCAAATGAAAATAAATCATTATGGATGGAACAAAATATTCCTTATGACAATACAAAATTGGTTTTTATGGATTTATGGAAAAATATAGTAGGCAAGAAAAAAGAAAAAATAAAAGCAATAAGTGGTTTTTTTGATGGGGAAATAAATTTTGAGAAAGATGGCAAGAAAATAGAAATATCATTGGCTAAAAGTTATGGAGAAACTATAAAACACAAAGAAAGTACGCGCATTAAATTCAATGGATTTGAAGCTATCGAAACATGGAACCAAGAAAAGAAAGAAGGACGATTTGAAATAGTCATTTCTGATTATGTGTCTTTGATTATTAAAGGAGAATCGATAGATAATATCGATATATTAAAAGAATTAGCTAACAAGATAAATTTACAATTAATTCAAACAAAGCTTTAATTAAGTTAAGCATAAATAATAAGCTTTCACATAAGGCAGCTAACCTTTTCCCCGCAAATCCGCCCTCGGTCCCTGAGCCCCCCGGGATGTGCTCCCGGAGGCCGGACGCCGCGATCAAACTCGTGCAATTATTTTTGCAGATATATGACCACCAGGCCCGCCAGGATGAGGCCGCAGGCCACGAAATCGCCATAGGCCACGAATCTGGCCAGGCCCCGGGCCGCGGGCGCCTTGTCCTGCTTCACCCGCCGGCGCCCCAGGTTGTTCAGCAACAGCACCCCCATGCCCGCCAAGGCCAGAATTTCTCCGGTATTAACCACCACCGCCACCCACCTCCCCGGCTCCCTGAGCCCCTTGATATAATGGTGGTATCAATAGTAACACAGCGCTCCCCGGCCGCCAAGCCGAGACCGGCCCGTTGGCCTCATACCAAGTTGCCGTCATAAAGGTAATTATAGCGTTATGATGGCAATCCCCGTAGGGGCGGTTCGCGAACCGCCCCTACAATACGAATTATTACTTGTTTGACGGCAACTTGGCCTCAGGGTTTGCGGGGCAGCAGGTTGGCCAGCAGGTTGAGGGCCGCCACCCCGGCGGCCAGGGCAAAGGCCTGCCGGAAGGCGGTGAGGTTCGGACTGATCTCCCCAATGGGCGTCGCGTGGTTGCCGCTGAGCCAGGCAAAAACCGCCACGATCAGGGTGATGCCCACCAGCGAGCCGAGATTCTTGAGGACCGCGTTGGTGCTGGCCGCCAGGCCGATGAAGGCGGGCTTTACCCCCCGCAGAATTTCATTGAGATTGGGGGCCTGGAAGAGGCCAAACCCCAGGCCGATGACGATGAACCTGGCCGCCAGGCCCAGGGTGGAGGTGTCCGGGCCGGTAAAGATGAGCCCGATCAACCCCGCCAGGATCAACCCGGCTCCGGTCCTCAGAATCACCAGGTTCCCCAGCCGATCCCCCAGATAGCCGCCGAAGGGGGCCACCAGGGCGTTGCTGGCGCTCAGGGCCGCCAACATAAAACCGGTTTGACCCGGGGTGTAGTGATAAACCTGCTCCAGAAAAAAGGGCAGCAGAAAGAAGGCGCCCATCACGGGCGCAAAGGTCAGCACCACCGTCAGGGACCCGGCCACAAAGGGCCAGCGGCGCCAGAGCTCCGGGTGGAGCAGGGGCTCGGGGCGCCGGCGCTCCCTTAAATGCAGGGCCAGACCCAAGAGCGCCGCCAGCCCCAAGGCTCCCAGGGTCTCGGGGCTCCAGCCGGATTGTTGGATCCGGGTCAAGCCCAGCAAGAGCAACCCGAGGGTCCCGGCCAGGAGCGCGGCTTCGAGGAGGTCAAAAGACTGCCAGCTCCAGGCCTTCTGGGCCTTGATGGGCCTCAAGACCCGGCCGCTGGCCCAAAAGATCCCGGCGCCGATGGGGAGGTTAATGAAAAAGATAAACGGCCAGCCCAGGTAGGTGGTGATGATGCCTCCCAGGGGGGCGCCGACGCTGATGCCGGTGGCGAAGGCGGTGGAAAACAGGCCCAGGGCCAGGCCCCGTTTCCCTTCTCCGTAGGCCAGGGCAATGAGTTTGGGGGCTATCCCCAGCATCAGCGACCCCCCGACCCCCTGCAGGGCCCGGGCGGCCACCATCGGCCCCAGGCTTGGACTGACGCCGCACAGGGCCGAGGCCCCGGTAAAGATCACCAATCCCAGGAGAAAGAGCTTGCCCGGCGCCAGGAGGTCGCCCAACCGGCCGCTGGTGAGCAGCAGCGAGACATTCATCAGGAGATAGATGAGCATGACCCAGGAGATCTGGACCAGAGAACACTGGAAATCCTGGGCGATCTGCGGCAGGGCGATGTTGACGATGCTGGTGTCCAGGGTGGCCATAAAGGCCCCCAGACAGACGGCCAGCAGGATGACGCCCCGGTTCAGGGGCGGAGTTTCCGGAGTCGGGGCCGCGACAGGCATGGTTTCTTATCTTACGCCAAGCCGCGCCGAAGTGGGAGAGGATTTTTCGGCAATGGGCCCATTGGGTTAACCGGGTATGCTGCTCAACAATAAGGGCGCAAAATATCTCTATAACCTGTAGGGGCGCACCTGTGTGTGCGCCCTAAAAGGGGGGACACACAGGTCCCCCCCTACAAAAAATTGCCGATGTATCGCCAGAAGCGGCGGGAAGTAAAACTGGCGGAGAGAGAGGGATTCGAACCCTCGGAGGAAGTTTCCCCCCTCACTCGCTTAGCAGGCGAGCACCTTTGGCCACTCGGTCATCTCTCCGGTTGGGCTTTTCTGGGCGTTACGGCCGGTTTTCGGCCATGTCAAGCGAATCTATCTGGTTCGATCTCCCAATAGGGGTGAGCAGATGGCGGAGGGAGTAGGATTCGAACCCATTCCCTTAACCTTTTTTACCCTTTAAATTAAATATCTTAGTTTCCATCTTTTCAACCTCTGTGACGGTTTTGTGACGGTCCTCTTGGAGGTCCCAAAACTTCAACAAGGCTGAAGGATGCAAATGGGCATATCGTTGAGTTGACGAAATGCAGCTATGCCCCAAGACTGCTTGGACTACCTTCAGGTCCGCCCCGGCACTTACCGCCTGGGAGGCCGCCGAATGTCTGGTTTCTGAAAAAAAGAGCTCATGTGATTCTCAATATAACTGGTGGCAGACCGTAAGTATCCCCGGGATAAGAGTTCCTGATTAACTTCTTTCTGCCGGCGCGCCACCCAGGCCATAGCATAGGTAGCGAATTCTAATTTCTTAACCTCAACTTTAATATAGTCTTTGGGGTTACAGGTCTTCTCGTCCACCTTGGACCGCATAACGGTAAGGAAGCGGTTGGCTGCCTCATAAGAGCTAAAGATATTGCCGTCCTTATCCCGGGGGACTCGAATCCGGTCACCCTTCCACCAAAAATCGATATAGTAGGTTTCCGGCCTGGCCTTACACTTAGGGCAGCGAAGCCCCTTGAAAGTCTCCTGAAACGGCTGGCAGCATTTCTCCCTGGTCCGTATTGCACCATTCATGCAGAAATTATAAGTGGGAGTCTGCCAGCTTGTCAATGGATTCGCCTTGATAATGCCGATCTAAATCGTGATTTTGGTGATTCCTGGTTCATTGCCCCTGGCCCTTACCATTGGTCAGATGCTTTCAGAATTTTTTCCACGGCGCAGCCCAGGGGTTTTTACGAAAGAACCCCTATCTGATCGACCGGCAAGACGGGGATTTCGACCCATGCGGTAAGGCCAACCTGGGCAATCCTCCTGGGAACATTCCCGGACCCCTTTAGCACGCTGTTGAAAAATCAACAACCCCAACAACCACCGCAAATTATTCAGAAAACCTGGATAAACGGCCAAATCAACAAGTTAGGGGCAACGGTGGTAAAATTTGAAGCGGAACCGGCGTCAGGGCCCGGCAGCACGCCGAAATATAACAAGCCACCCGAGGCTAAAATCTACCCACCCTATATCAGTGCGGGTCCCTACCCACCAGTAGCGGTTAAGCATCCGAGAGGTCAGGCAGGAGGTTGAGTGGAAGGGGCGACGATATTGGAGTCAACGCGGTTGGCTATTCGACCGGGCCACCCATCTTCCTTTGAAGCCATGATCCCGGCTTTTTGTAACCCCCAGCCCCAACCCCGCTATCCAATCCCTTAGCCTATTATCCTGTTGCCACCCATGATTATGCTCAGGGGACGTGACCCTCACCAGGTGGAGGCCCAGGAACACTCCACAACCTTGCTGGAGGAGACTGAGACGGCACAGGATGGACACTTGGCTAAACCTTTACAACCTTGGCCCCTTCGGTTCACCCCCCGCGAGCGTGAAGAGAACGGAAGCCAAAAAACACTAGAGAAAGCGGCGGGCCTGCCAACAAAGAGCACATATATTCTCCTCTGGATATGGAGAAGTTTTTCGTTCAATGATAAGTTTCGGATCAGGGCAGTAACCTTCACATCCAGAAAATGAGAAATCGAGCATTTCGGGCTCTCTCTATGGCCTCCTCCCTGCAACATGCATATCGTTTTTACACGAAAGGATTCTTCGTGCTGGCTTGGGGTCCTTAAGTTCAACGGCATTGAGGTTTCCGGGTTCTGAGGGTAAGGTATGCCAAAAAATCAAAAAGAAAATACTTCTTCAGGGAAAGTTGTGCTATTATGCCGTCGATGAGATGAGTTGGCTTCAAGCAAAGAAGCTTTGGCGGATTTTCCTCAGGCCAAGAGGTCCCCAAGACCATTTTTGGGCCGGCGTAGCTAAAGCTGCCACATAATTTCGATTCATATCAAGGAAAAGCCAGTAACGATAGGTTGTATTATATCCATTTTAAGTAAATGTGATAAAATGATTGATCTTAAAAAACTTATATTGTCTATATTCGTAATAATAATAGCAATCAGTTTTTCAGTTAAATATTCTATTTCACAAAATAAACCTTCAGAAGAAGTAATAAAACATATAATATTAGATATAGATTATTTTTATAAAAATGTTGATCTAAAAAAGAAATTTAAAGATATAAAATTTAAGGAACTTAGCATAACTAACAGTTTTATTTCAAAACAAAATGGTCGTTATTGTATATTGGTTAACTATAATTTAATTTATAAAAAAATATTGCCTGAAAGCCACCCTGGTGCTTCTTGGAAAGTTGAAAATGATAAAAGAGTTAATAAACGATATAGTTTTAAAAAAGAGGGTAAAAAATGGTATGGATGGGAAGGATGGGGCGAAGAAATCAACAGTAAGCAAGTAATTTATTACTTAAATTCGCAATAATTACGCTAAAAAAGCATTCATTGTTTATTATAATCATTGTTTTACTATTATTTTGCCTTTAATTTTGATGCATTTATTCTTCCATTTTTTCGCGATAACCAAAAACCCGTCACATCATCTTCTAAGAGTTAATACCTTTATACTCTCTAGATTAATAATGGGGTCAAGCCACCAATAACATATCGATGGCCTTGATGCCGATTAAAGTTTATTTCCGGGGGGGGGGGACGGGCAGTAATATCTCTGTTTAGTTTTGAAACAGAGAGGTCCTGCCATATTGTAGGCTTGTAGCTTCGCGGCGGGCCCCTCCAGGTCAGAAAGCGCTCCCAACTCAGGATTCAGGTGATTGGGGGCAACCACATCATAGCCGTGGGTGCTGCCCTTGACGGCTTTGAATAGGGGAGAAGCGTACAGGTCGGATATACCCAGGTCCGCCAGATAGGAAATGACCGGCGGCGCATTCTTAAAGCCGAACGCCGGATTGCATTGAATCCGATAGGTCGCGGTTGGCATATTCATGAGAGACTTCCCGATCTTCTATCCATGTGCGGGTTTGCTGTTTTCGGGGCATGTGGGCACTCGCAGCAAAAAATTCTCGGCCAAGGCCGTGTAATGGCGCAGCCATTCTTGCGCGTTTTGGTCGCCCAGCTTAGCCTTTTCCTCGAAATTAGGACAATGGGCGTGCAGGATTTTGTAGCAGATGTTTTGGGTTTTCCAGAGATTAATCTCGAACGGCAAGGTCCGGACCAGTTGTGCCGCCTTATTTAACCTCTCCAGGCGAGCCAAGTCGTCAGGTTGCTCGAGAAGTTGTTCGGCCAGGCTCTCAATATTGCCGGCCAGTAACAAGCCGAGAGCCGTCGCGTCCAGAGTGGCGCCGGCCAAACGAGCTTCTTCCAGAAGAGGTTTTACAACTTCGGGGTCAAGCCCATCCCCTTGAAGTACCCGGCGCAGTTTGGCATTCAAACACAGGTTCGCGGCGACCGACAGGACTTCGGGCCGTGGCGTGCCGGACCCGGTCAGAAAGCGAATCAAGGGCGCATGGTGCTCGTAAATCGAGCTGTATGCAGCTTCAGCCTCTCTCAGGGTCGGCCCCATGATGATGTCCAGGACTTTTCGCCGCTCATCGGCAAACAACGAGGTCAGAGAGTACGTGGACGTCCCGAAGTATTTACCCAGCAGCAGCATAGTCTTCGGGAAGTCCGCGCCGGCGAAAGCCGCGGAAGTCTCTTGGGCCAGCGCTTCATATTTTTGCGCCCCCTGATATTCACCGGTGCCGCAGGCGATACTATGATCACCCAGATGGAGAACGCCAAAGCACAGGCTGGAGGATACGCGCGTAACCTCTGACGTGACCGTGGCCCGCCCGATTACCAGCCTTGAGCCTCCGACCTGAAAACTGCGGTAGTCCTCCCGGGTGGCGGAATACGCATAGATCGAGCTGCGTTCACCGATGTCCTGGAACAGTGAGCTTAAGGCATAGTGGGCGCCCACATCTTTCATATCGAGCATGGCCGGCCTGACCATTTTCTCATATATGGTGCGGCCGTCACGGTGTTCGGGTATGTTGCTCTTGGCCAATTCAAGATGTTCGAGAAAGCCAGGTTCGAAGGGTTCGCTAAAAAGCAGGTCGGCCAACTGCAGAACTCTGCCGGCATATTTTATGTCCTGAACCGTCTCCATCCCGGAAAGCTCGTCAAAAAACCACCCACAACTGGTGTACATGAGCATTAAGTGGCGTTGGAGCTCCATAAGCTTCAGGACCGTGATCTCGTCCTCGGAGTTTAAGGGACGGGTGGCGTGGCGGGTCATAAACGCACTGATGCGCTCGGGGGCTCGATCCACGATGATGTTAATGTAGTCGTCCCGAGCCGCCCAGGGATCGGTCAGAAACTCTCGGGCCAGTTGTTCATAAGCCGGATTCACGGCATCGCGGAGCCAGTCCAGGGCCGCACGCAGGGGGGCTCGCCAACCCTGGTTCCAACCTGGGTGGCCGCCGCTGTTGCACCCGCAATCGGACCGCCAACGTTCTATGCCGTGCACGCAGCTCCACGAGCTGTTTTCAAAGATCTCCACTTCGAACGCCGGTGGATGATCCTCCAGGTACCGGCCATAATTCGTCACCTGCGCCAGTCCGTTGGACTCAATGTAATGGAGGGCGTGCGCCAGGGCCATGTCGCCGTTGTGATGATGATGCCCATAGCTTTCGCCATCCGTGGCGATGTGGACGAGACGAGGCGAGTGGTCGGCGAAGGCGGACAGCAGCCGGTTGGCGAAGGCCTCGCCGTTGTCGAGCAAGCCTTCAAATGCCAGGGCCTGGGCAATGGGACCGTCGTAAAAGAACAGGGTCATGGCGCGGCCGGACGGCAGCGACACCCGGTAGGCTATGGCCGGATAGATTTTCCCCTCACTCACGTCCTGCCATTCATCACTATCAATGGGCCGAACCCGGCTTGCCTGCCTGGGGGCAAGGATGGCAAAGCCGATGCCATGTTGTGCCATGAGGTCCAGGGTTTCCAGATCTACCGCCGTCTCCGGGAGCCACAACCCTTCCGGCTTGCGTCCAAAGCGATATTCAAAATCTTTTATGCCCCAGATAATCTGGGTGTTCTTGTCGCGGCTGTTGGCCAGCGGCAGGATCATGTGATTGTAGCCTTGGGCCAAGGCATTGCCATGACCGGAGAATTTCTCCAGGCTCTGCCGGTCAGCCTCTAGAATTGCCTCATAGGCGTCGGTGGCATATTTCTGCATCCAGTGCAAGACCGTCGGACCGAAGTTGAAGCTTATACTGGCATAATTGTTCACCAGTTGGGCGATTCGTCCTTCCGTGTCCCAGATTCTCGACACGGCGTTGGCGGCGTAGCATTCAGCGGTGACCCGCTCGTTCCAGTCGTGATAGGGGAACGCCGAATCTTGGATCTCAACGGCCTCCAGCCAGGGGCTTTCTCGGGGAGGTTGATAAAAATGCCCATGGATACAAACAAATCGTTCCATCATTTAGGACTCCTATCTGCAATATCATGCCGTATTCACCCAGCAGCGCAGCACCTCCGCCACACTCCACGCCTGCGCCACGCAACCGCGCGGCGTGTATGGCGCTTCGGCATCGAAGATCTCCCTGACCGAACCGGTGCAGGCGTCGTCCAGGTGTGCCACGAAGCCTGCCAGGAATCGCCGGGCCTCCGCCTCCTTGCCCGGATTCAGCTTTCGCCACGCATCCACATAAGGCCCGATGAGCCATGCCCACACTGTGCCCTGATGGTATGCGGCATCGCGGGAGCGCAGGTCGCCGTAGTATCTCGCCTTGTAATCTGGATGCCCGGGCGCGAGAGAACGCAACCCAACGGGCGTGAGCAGGCGATCCGTCACCACGTCCATTACGGGTTTCCATCGAGCTTCGTCGAGCACTTGGTGATCGAGCGAGATCGCGAAAATCTGGTTCGGACGGCACGCGTCGTCGCTGCCACCGTTTTCTGCGTCCACCACGTCGTAGAGATAGCCCCCCTGTTCATACCAGAACCGTTGGTTGAAAGACTCTCGCACACGATCGGCCGTCTCGTTCATGCGGCGCATGGCGGCCTCCTGGTCCTCTTCCTTCATCCACCCCTCCATCAACCGCAGCGCGTTGTACCAGAGCGCGTTGATCTCCACCGCTTTGCCCCGCCGCGGCGTCACCACCCAGTCGCCCACAATGGCGTCCATCCAGGTGAGCTGATATCCTTGCTGCCCCTGGCGCAGCAACGCGTCCTTCGGGTCCATGCCGATGCCGAACCGGGTGCCGTTCACGTGGTGCTCGATGATATCTACCAACTTGGGCAGCAACAGCTTCAGCGTCGTGCGGTCGTTCGTAATCTGCACGTATCGGTGGATGGCGTGGAAGAACCACAGCGTAGCGTCGGCGGTGTGATAGAGGCCGTCCTTCTCGCCTTCGGGGAACATATTGGGGATCAGCCCATCGCGCACGTAATGGGCAAACGTCCGCAGTATCTGGCCGGCCTCGTTTCTGCGGCCGGTCATCAGCGTGAGTCCTTCCAGGCTGATCATGGTGTCGCGGCCCCAGTCCGTGAACCAGGGGTACCCCGCGATAACGGTCCGAATCTCATCGCCGGAGACCCGCACACGTGCGTCTTCCAAGCGGGCGACGGGCGTGATGAGGAACTGATCGGCGGCGAGCACCAGTTCCGCGGCCGGTCCCGTCTGTGCTTGAGGCGGAGCGGCGTCCAGCAGCAGCTTGCGGCGATCCAACTCCGCACGGAAAGCCCCTTCCGGTGACAGCGCGCGAATCGTGTCCCACTCCTCGGTTGACGCCACGAGCGTCATCCGGTCGCCCTCGCCCAGATCAGTACGGAAGTAACCGGGACTCCAAAGTGACCCCTGCCACTCGTATCCGCGGTCGCGTTCGGTGCGATAGGGAATCAAGGAGGTTTCCTTGCGGTCGAACGTAAATGCCGTCGACGGACCGTGAACGATGAGCCGCAGCACGGGCAGGTCCTCAGCGCCCGTTATCTCGAGCTGGTCCTCACACACGGTCAATCTGTAGTGCGTCGAGCGCACCTGGCTGACGGGCGCATCGTGCGAACGGAAATGCATCGCCGGCCGGAGCCCTAACCGCAGCTTGCCTTTCCCGGAGAGTAGCAGATATGTCACGTGCACCGTGTTCTGCCGGTACGGCAGAAAAAGGCGTTTTTCGAGAACGAGCCCATCCACCTCGTAGCGCCACACCGGCAGTCCGGCTTCCAGCCAAAACTCACTGAGGGCAATGGTTGCCTCCGGTGAGACGCCCGCGAGCTCCTCGGCGCCCGTGTACATCACACGGCGATCCGGCAGGCGCAGGCGCTCGGAGAGTCCGTTCAACATCATCATACGGCCCAGCGGATTGGCCAGAGCGGCGATCAACAGCCCGTGATAGCGACGGGTGATGGCGCCGGTCACGGTTCCCGAGGCGTAGCCGCCGAGCCCGTTGGTGACCAACCACTCTTTTTGCAAGTGGGGGTCCGATTCGGGAGAACCTAACTCCCACTTGCGAAGAACTCGAATCAGGTCAGTCATGCCCTTCTTGCTCCGTTGGGGTTGGCCGCAATGCTACCGCAGCATGCCCCGGGATGCGCCAGTTGTCTTCGGAATCGAGCTGGGACGTCCCGGTGCCGCCGTATCGGGGGTCTTCGCTCGACCACAGTGTCTGCCATATTGTTCCCTCCGGTGGCGCGAGCAGCGGCTCTGGGGCGGGGTCCAGATGCAGGTCCGCCCCGAAGTTCACCAGCAGCAGGCGGTCGTTCCCCCCCTCGCCGAAAAAACGCAGTATCAGGCACTCAGCGGCCAGCACGGCCCCATCTACGCCGCCCGGCGTTTGGGCCCCGAAGACGGGATCTTCACGACGCAGACGCAGCAGGTCCCTATGCAGATCGTAGGTGCGCCGGTTGCGTTCGCGCTCGCTGAAATCAAGCTTGCACCGCTCGAATGTAGAGGGATTCGTCGGGTCGACCAGGAATGGCAGCATCTCGCTCGTGGCCAGACTGGGGAACTGTGCCAGAAACTTCACTCGCCCTGCCCCCATCAGCTTGGCGAGATCAGGCTGGTGGTCCGCAAAAAAATAGAACGGACTTGATGATGCGAACTCCTGCCCTTGAAAGAGCATGGGGGTTCCAGGCGCGAGCAGCATGAGCGCGGTCATCGCCCTCAGCCGCCCGGGGCTGGTCATGAACTGCACACGTTCGCCCCAGCCGGAATTGGCGATCTGGTCGTGATTCTGAATATACGTGACGAATTTCGCCGGCGCCAGCCTGAGGCCGGGCGTGCCGCGGCGCTGCTTCTGCCACTTGTACCGCTGTCCCTGGTAGAGATAGCCGTACTTAACCATCGATATGAACTCCTGTGGCTTGCCCAGGTAATCGGTGTAGTAGGCTTCGTTGCGTCCGGTCATCGCGACCATGCTGCTACGATGGAAGTCGTCATTCCAGAGAGCGTCCAGCCCGTAGCCGCCGCTCTCGGTCGGACGCACCAGCTTTGTAAGTTGTGGCTCGTTCTCCGCCACGATGATCGTCTTCCGTCCGCGCGCCGCTTCCCGCACGCGTTTTCCGATGGCCGTCATGATGTTTTCCGGCGAGGCGTCGAATATCGCCTGTGTGGCGTCCAGCCGCAGTCCGTCGAGGTGGAACTCCTCGATCCAGTAAGCGGCGTTGGTGAGGAAGAATTCGCGCACCGGACCTGCCTTCTCGCCATCGAAGTTGATGGGCTCACCCCACTCGCACTCGTACTTGTCGGTGAAATAGTCGGAGGAAAACTCGTTCAGGTAATTCCCGTCCGGGCCGAAATGGTTGTATACCACGTCGAGAATCACCCCCAAGCCGGCGCCATGAGCCTCGTCCACGAAACGGCGGAAATCGTCCGGCTCGCCATACAGCCGAACCGGAGCGAACTGCCCAACTCCGTCGTAGCCCCATCCGAAGCGGCCGGGAAAATCAGCCACAGGCATCACTTCGAGCACGGTGATGCCGCAGTCAGCCAACTCCGCGAGCTCCCGCTGAGCGGCCAGCCATGTCCCTTCTGGCGTGAAGGTCCCGATGTGCATCTCGTAAATGACCTGGCCCTCGAGGCCGGCGCCCTGCCATCCGCTGTCGTTCCACCCGAAACCCGAAGGATCCACCACCTGAGACGCCCCGTTGGGCCCGTCCGGCTGATACCGCGACACCGGGTCAGGAAAGCAACCATCGCCATCCAGCCGGAAGCGATAGCGAGTGCCCTCAGCGGCCTGCGGGACCAGGCCCGAAAAGTATCCCTCCGCCTCCTGTTTCAGTTGTACGGCCGCGGGAGCTCCAGGACCAGCCTCCAGCAACACTTCCACTTTCTTCGGGCGAGGCGCCCAGACGCGAAAATGCGTGCCTCCATTCGGCAGCACCTCGGCCCCAATGGGATATCGTCGTTGCAGATAGTTAGCTCCCAAACCACATTTAAAATTCACCGCGATTCTCTCCCTGGTAGGAGCAAGGCAACCCTAAACATTGAAGCAAAGGCGATGGCTTGATAAGGAAATTTGACAGGGCTCATGGGGTTCCAGGTGATCCGCCGAGCCATTGTGGCCCAATCATGGAAAGCATTATTTTCCCTTTGATATTAATTCTTAATAATACTCAAATCCGCCATGTCAATTAAGAACGGCTCCCAGAAACTTTGCCAAAAAGGTCCCGGCTTCCGGGGGTACGGAGGTGAAATGGACCAGGAAGGCAGGGGGGAATTCGGAGAGGTGAGTCACCACTTTGCCGTAAAGGTCGTCGGAGATTTCGTGGTCGTCGGGGTCGTACAGGGAAATCCGCAGGTTCGCCAGTGGGGAGGGCAGGACCTTAGAGTGAATTTCGACCATATTATGGGCTATTTTGGTGATGGCGCCCCCATGCCCCAGCTCTCCGGTAGGTTTCCAATCTACCACGGTAAACTGGATGGGGATCACTTGCTTGAGTTCTCTCATCGTAATCTCTGGTTTCGGGGGCAGAAAGAGCTGAAAATCTCCGCCGATACCTCCCACTTCATGGATGGTCAGCGGTTTTTTAACCCCTTTGGGCATAACCTTCATGGCGCTGTCTATCCACAAGATATCGCCACATTCGTCCAAGGTGCTTTCTGAAATAAAGATCTGGCCGCCCACGGTATAGGATTCAATGCGGGCCGTGAGGTTGACGGCGCGGCCCACCACGGCATACTTGATTCGCTTCTGAGAACCGATGTTGCCCACTACCACCTCGCCGGTGTTGATGCCGATGCCTAAGGCGACCTCGGGGTACCCGGCCCGGCGATTCCGTTCATTGACCGCGGTCATGGCCAATTGCATTTCCACGGCGCAGGCCACAGCTCGCTGCGGGTCGTCGGAGCGCAGGATGGGAGCCCCAAAGATCACCAGGATGGCGTCGCCGATGAATTCGTCGATGGTGCCCTGGTACTTCTGGATGATTTCGGTCATGGTCTCCAGATAGATATTGATCATCGCCACCACATCCTCAGCGGGCAGCCGCTCGCTTAAAGAGGTGAAACCGCGTAGATCGGCCATGAGAATAGTCGCCCGCCGTTTTTCCCCGGCGATTTTCAGTCCACCCTCCTCCAGAATCGTGTCGACGATTTCATCCGAGAGGTAGCTGCCGAAGGTCTGGCGAATAAACCGGTTGCGCAGTTCCAGGGCGGCGTTGAGTTCAGTCAACTGTTGCTGTTGCGCTACTTTTAGGTCTCGCAGCCGCTTTTTTTCCAGACAGGCCTGCACCCGGGCTCGCAGCAGCACCGGGTTGAAGGGCTTGCGCAAATAGTCTTCCGCCCCCAGTTCAATGCAGCGGACCGCGCTGTCTATTTCGTCCAAGGCAGAGATCATGATGACCGGCAGGTCCCGCCAGGTTTCGGATTGCTTCAGGTGTTGGAGCACCTGGTAACCGTCAAGTTCCGGCATCATAATATCGAGGAGCACCAGGTCGAAAGCGCCGGTACTGATCATCTCCAGGGCCAGGCGGCCATTGTCTGCCACCTGCACCGTATGGCCTTGACGCTCCAGGTAGCGAGACAGTAAGTCGCGGTTTATGGCATTATCATCCACCACCAGGATAGAGCCGCGTTCGCCACCGGTGGCGGTGGAGCGTTCCTGCGCCGATTCCCGGAGACTGGTCAGGGCGCGCTGAATCAGGGATGACCGGC
The DNA here is from genome assembly GCA_030655955.1 of Deltaproteobacteria bacterium. Taxonomy (GTDB): domain Bacteria; phylum Desulfobacterota; class Desulfobaccia; order Desulfobaccales; family 0-14-0-80-60-11; genus 0-14-0-80-60-11. The sequence goes on along the minus strand of JAUSOZ010000043.1, from coordinate 56 downwards.
CGGAGATTTCTGGGCCTGAGGCCTTCAGACCGGCATCGATCTTGGAAAAATCGACA
>JAUSOZ010000039.1 GCA_030655955.1 Deltaproteobacteria bacterium | reverse complement strand
TTCCAGTACCTTCATCGCCCGCCTCGCCGCGGATTCCGGAATCAGCTTCATCTGGCCACCTCTCGGCGCCATTATCCGAAATCCGCTAAAGCGGACAAATCATGTGCTATGAATTGCGGTCATATCATTTGCTATCGACAGGGTCAGCGTCTTATCCGGAGCGCTTGATTCAGGCTCAAGCGTGGACCTAAAAATGTTGACCATTGCAATCCATCCTTTTATGGTTATCTTGAGACAATGACATGGACAAGGGTAAAACTATCCATACCGACAGGAGGACGGATGAAAAAGTTATCATTATGGGTGTTGGTTTCTCTCTGCCTGAGCTCTTTACTGGCGAGTTCCGCGATGGCGGGGCCCACGGACCGGCTGTGTAACGATTTTGATTCCCGGTCGGCCCGGGTAAAGGAGCGCATCGCCGTGAACGAAAAATTGCTTTATGATGATCTGGCGGGGCTCAAACAAGACCGGGCCCGGACCCAGAGAAATCCGAAGCTGGCCTCGGCGGACGAAAAATTAAGCCTGGCAATTCGGTTGTGTAACGACGCCCTCAGTCAGGTGCAGGTCCTGAAAGACAGGGTGCCCCGGGAGATCGACTGCGGCGACCGGCATCGCGCCGTGCGCCATCAAATGGACGTCGAGGTAAGGGCGCTCAATGACGTGGAAGGCAAAATCTCGAACATCAACATTATCGTTGATCAGTACCGGAAACTGAGGTTAGAGGCCGCCGCCATCATCCAAAACATGGGGGGCGGCGACCGATACTAGCCCCGGCGGCTGATTTGGGGGAGTGGGCTAAGGGCAAAAGCCCTTACCCCCTCCCCCAATCCCTTAAGCTTTAAGGGCAAGCCAAGACCTGCGGTCCAACTTCTCATTGCCGATGGCCTCCCGGCGCAAGGGCTTTTGCCCAGTCACTGGAGTCATTTACATTAATAAATTGCTTTTTATTTATAGTTAATGCAGCATGATAAACAATCATTCACCGTACTACCAAGCCACCATATCCTCAAGTATAGAAAGAAAATCCTATGCCAGGTCCTTTTACTCATCTCATGATCGTTGATGAAGCCAAAAGTCGGGAAGATGCTTTGGGAATGGGATTATGGCAATTTCTGAACAAATACTACATGTTCCTCTACCTCGGCGCCGAAAGCCCTGACCTCCCCTATTTGAGCCTCGGCGGCAAGGAATGGGCCGACGCCATGCATTACCGGAAGACCAACGGCCTGGTCATCAGCGGCTTCGAAGCGTTGCGCCAGGTCTGGTCGTACAAGACCCCGGCGGATGAAATCCAGTGCGCCTGGCTTTTAGGCTATGTGTCCCACATGGTGGCCGACGCGGTTATTCACCCCATTGTGAAAGCCATTGTCGGTTCCTATGAAGAGAATAAAACGGAGCATCGGATCTGCGAATTGACCATGGATTCCCTGATCTTCCAGGCGAAGAAGCATATCGATATCACCTATGCAGAATTCTCCGATGCCCTCAAGTTCTGCAAGGATGCGGCGCACTTCCCTGAGCTGATGGAGTTTTGGCGGACCCAGCTCCAGAGCAATTATCCCGAAATTGATGGCAGGTCTGACCCCTCTTTCTGGTTCGAGACTTATACCAAAGCTATCGATGCCATCGAGGGAGGCTCAACGGTAACGGCCTTCTTTAGACATTTGGGGGCCGGAGGTAATTTCGTCTACCTGACTAGTGAAGAAATAGTCAATGAGCACTCGGAAGATTGGCGGAAATATTATTTGGAGGTGAAGCTACCGGAGGGCACCGGTACTTTTATATCACATGGCTTTGAGAAGGCTGTGGCAAATTTGGTAAAAATTTGGAAAGGGCTTTACGACGGATTGTCAGGGGCCAGCTTACAGATTTCCCAACTTGTCAAGAATTGGGACCTTGACACGGGTGGCGACAGTGATGCTCATGGAGTAATAACTTTTTGGGTATAATGTTATGAAGAAACGCTTTCTCCTTATTACGTGCTCTATAATCGTTATTTTTTATACAAATTCCTGTACTGCCATTTATCCATCACAAAAACAGGAATACGGGGTACTTATGTCAGCAGTAGCCTGGTCTGCTTCGGCAGTCATTGGAGAATATGGCCACGCTATTCCCAAGGATTTTAATAGAGAACAATTTATGGCAGTGGTCCAAGACAAGATTCCCCCTCGATCATATAGCATTATAAATAGTTATCCGATGAAGATCATCCCAAAAAATGGGTACTATCTCCTATTAATTTATAATCCCCAAGACAATTCTTTAATACTGTTTGACTATAGTTGTACCTCTGAAGTGGATGGCCCGGTTTTGCTAGAGCCTGATAAATACGATCTTAATAATCTACAGTTATACGACAAATGTAATCGTCAGAATTAGCTCGAGTGTGGGTTATGCCTGCCCTACGTTTGCTGTGGCGGCACAGGTGAGAAAGCAAGTAGGGGCGACCCACCGGGTCGCCCCTACAATTTTCTTCTTAAGGGGTGGGGGCTTGGGGGAAGGGGTAGGGGCCATCGGCCCTTAGCCCCTTCCCCCAATTCCTCACGTCCCGCCATTCAAATCAAACCGTTTCAGTTTGCGCCACAGGGAGACCCGGTCGATCCCCAGGATTTCCGCGGCCTTGGTCTTGTTGCCGTTCACCTGCTTGACGACCCAGGCGATGTATTCCTTCTCATTGGCTTCCAGGGTGTTCAATTCCCGCCGCTGGTAGCGCTGCACCTGGAAGATCGGCTGCTGGAAATCCAGGGGCAGGTGCTGCATCTCGATGACGCTGCCGTTGCACAGGGTCACGGCCCGTTCCATGATGTTTTCCAGCTCCCGGATATTGCCCGGGAATTCGTAATGGAGCAGCACGTCCATAACCTCGTCACTGATCCGGTCGATCTTTTTATCCTGGGCCTCGGCAAACTTCCCCAGGAAGTGCTTGCACAGGAGCGGGATATCATCCTGGCGCTCCCCCAGGGTGGGCACGTGCAGGGTGACCACGTTGATGCGGTAGTAGAGGTCCTGGCGGAAGTTGCCCTGCTCCACCTCCCCTTTCAGGTCCTTGTTGGTGGCAGCCAGGACCCGGATGTCAACGGGGATTTCGTTGGTGCCGCCCACCCGCATCAGGGTTTTGTCCTGGAGGACCCGGAGCAGCTTGACCTGCATGGAAGTGGGCATATCCCCGATTTCATCCAGGAGGATCGTCCCCCCCGAAGCCGCTTCCAGCAGGCCCTTCTTGACCCCCCGGGCCCCGGTGAAGGCTTCTCTTTCGTGGCCGAAAAGCTCGTTGGCCAGCAACTCTTCGCTGAAGGCCCCGCAGTTGATGGCCAGGAAGCGGTTCTCGGACCGGGGGCTGAGGTGGTGGATGGCCTTGGCCACCAGTTCCTTACCGGTGCCCGTCTCTCCCAGGATGAGCACCGTGGCGTCGGCGGGCGCAATCTGCTCGATGGTCTGTTTCAGGATCTCGATCTTGGGGCTTTTGCCCACCAGGAAGGGCACGGTCTTCTGGCTCTGGACCTGGCGCTTCAGTTCGGTGACTTCCTGGCGCAGCGAGCGTTTTTCCATGGCCTTGGCCACCAGGATGCGCATCTCGTCAATCTTGTAAGGCTTGGGCAGGTAATGATAGGCCCCTTTCTGCATGGCCTCCACCGCGGTGGACACGGTGGCAAAGCCGGTGATCATGATGACTTCGGTGTCCGGAGACAGCTCCTTGGTGCGCTCCAACACCTGCAAACCGTCCACCTGCTGCATCTTCAGGTCGGTCATGACCAGGTCGAATTCTTGTTTTTCCAGTGCCTTAAAGGCCAGGACGCCGCTTTCCACCGCCACGGTATCATACCCTTCCTTCTTGAGCACATGGTCCAGGTTTTCCCGGGCGATCAGTT
>JAUSOZ010000032.1 GCA_030655955.1 Deltaproteobacteria bacterium | reverse complement strand
CTTCGCCCACCTGCAATTATCCACCATCCACGTCTCCTTCAAGCGCTTCAAGAAGGCGGAATTCTCCACCGACCCCAAGGACGCCGGCCTCAACCGGCACTGGATGGCCAACCTGCTGATCCACGAGCTGGGCCATTTGCTGGGCCTCTACCATTCCTTTGAGTTTACCGACGATCCCGTGGCGCTAGAGGCCGGGGCCACCAAGACCCCAAACTTTATGAGCCACGACATCGCCTTCAAGTCCAGCCTCGGGTTCGTGGACTTCCAAAAACGCCTGATCCACAGCTACCTGGGCGGGGGCCGGGTGTTCCAGCAGTACCAGCAGGTGAACTTCGACGCCCTGAGCTACCTGGAGATGGTGAAGCGCTATAACGGCTATAAGGAGCCGCCGCCCATCAAGACCGCTAAGGCCGGCAAGATCTCGTACCGGGTGCAGTCGGATCGCATCAAGACCTTTGACGACGATGATGAGGACGACGAGGACGACGGAGTGGTTTGAGAAGCAGGGGTCAGGGGCCAGGCGGTAGGGCGGGCGTCCCCGCCCGCCGCATCCCAAGAGAGATAGTTTCCTCTCGTTCCCAAGTTGTACTTGGGAACGCCCTTGAGCCCCATGCTTTGCTGGGGCCATGCAAGCGCCGGATGGGTGGGAAGACCAATCCATCAGTTGGCAAAGCCAAGCTTGGCGCCAAACGGGTTCCCAAGCGCAGCTTGGGAACCAGGGGATAGACTGAACCCCAGATGGAGAGAAAACCATGTTGGGCAAAAAAATCCTGGCCGTCGTCTTTGCGGCGGTGATCCTGATTAAGCTGGCCTTCCTGCTGATCAGTCCTGAGAACTGGCTGGGGGCGAGCCAGGCCTTCCTGGGGCACTATGGCGCCATAATCGGCATCTATCTGGTGTTGCTGGTCATAACCGGCTATTTTGTCTTCACCAGCCTCGATCTCATCGACGTGGCGGTGGTCATGTTGTTCACCTCCATCCTGCTGGGCCTCAGCCTCATCCCCTATCTGGCGTCGATGCCCCAATTACCGGAAGCAATCGTCAGCGTCGGCTTCGCCAAGGTCTGGCCCGCATGGATATTGTGGGCCGCCATCGCGGTGGCGGTGCTCTATAGGATTTTCGCCGGCAAAAAGAGATAGAAGAGATGTGGGCGGGCGGTGCCACCCTCCATAACTTTACGGAAGCCCAGAAAGATACTCATAGATCGCCACTGCTTGACCGTTAGTCAAAGAAGGATGTATGGGCAAGGGTTGGTTTTGATCAAAAAATAGCTTATTCTTTGCAGCCGCAGCAGAAAGTTTCGCTCTCACCGCAGCATTTCCTAAATTATCAAAACGGAATTTGGCTTCATGGCTTAATTCTGAATATAATTTGGTGCTTATAGGCAGGGTATGGAGCTGCGCCCCAATCACTGCCGCTAAAATAGCCAAGGGTAAGACCACTTGCAGGCTTAAGCGCGCCGGCAATTTAGCGGCGATAATTTGCCAAGTTGTCCCGATAATGAACAACGCCCCGATTATAGTGAAGATAGCATAGCGATCAGTGAACGCCTGTCCGAAATGAAAATGATGCCGGGCTAAAGAAACCAGCGAGAAGGGCAGGGCATTGAGTAATATGGCCCAGAGGCACAGTTTTTTTTCGGCAAGAGTGCCGGCCCGCATGATCAGACCAACACTGCTCACCAAAATGGCTAAACCTATGACGACCTTCATTTGCCAGCGGAATCCCACCCCAAAGAGAAAATTCACCGGGGCCAGGAAGCTGCCCACGGCCCAATGGGTAAAATAACTGAGACTGAGAAACTGAGAAAAAAGCTGGGGATTATGGCTTTTTGCCCCGGCGAGGCCGTTAAACACGAAATATTCCGCCGTAAAGCCGAGAAAAACCAGGCCAATAACCGCTATCAACCAATAAAGCTGCCGTTTTGCCCCGCCCCCCCAGAACAAGGCGGCGTAAATGGGCAAGGTCCAGATTCCCAATAAGGAAAAATTCCAGGAGTTCACCGACAGCCAGGCACATAAACCAATCCCCACTAAACGCAGGGTCGACGGTCGGCGAGCATAAAATTGGGTCAAAAACAGGCTCAACAAAAAAAAGCTCAAACAGAGAATGGCACAGATATAGAAAGCCATCTGAATAGTGGCGCTATGAACCGCCGCCACTACATACAAAAGACTTAAAGCTAATGCCAGATTAGGTTTAAAGTGGCTCTTAAAAATTAGGTAAAGCAAAAAACCGTTTAACCCGGTGAGGAGGCAATTTATTAATATCAGCCACTCATAATGAACCCCAAATAAGTGAATTAGGTTGTAGTAAATAAATCTTGTAACCGGCATAAAAATTTCACCATCAGCCATTATTGAATATACCCAAATATTATTGTCGACCATTAAATGTAAGAATGACCAATCATCACGAATGAAAAATAAGTCACGGCGCCAAAATAATATTATCGGTATAGCCAGAAATAATAGCAATATCCCCCATTGTCTAATATTGTGGTTTTCCCCGGCAATTCCTCTTTCCGGTTGGATTGGATGCATGTGGATTAACCCTTTACCAATCTAGAGCTGGTTTATGGAATACTGGATTTCGCTTGTCTTGGGGCGGGATAAAATTAAGGTTGTGGTTTTTGGCTCGCACTGCCGATTTTAAATCAAGTTGGGTGGGAAAGGCCCAGCGACCTTCCCCACCTTATCAATAATCTTCCTGTCCCGGTTTTCCCTAACACCCGAGTCTAATGCTTAAAACAGCGCTGCCCGGTGAACACCATGGCTACGGGCGGGTCGGCTTCGTTGCAGGCCTCGATGACTTCGTAGTCCCGGACCGAGCCGCCGGCGTGGGCCACCGCGGTGGCGCCCTGGCGGATGCCCACGTCCACCCCGTCCCTAAAGGGGAAGAAGGCGTCGGAGATCATGGCCGAGCCGATGAGGCCGCCTTTGGCCTCCTGGGTGGCGATATCGATCCCCGTCTGGTCCGAGGCGTCCCGCTTGGCCTGGAGGATTTCCATCTCCAGGTTTTTGTAGGGCATGCCGAACTCCTTGAAGCACAGGGCGTCGGCGTACTTGGTGTAGGCCTTGAAGACCGCGATCTCCGCCACCCCCACCCGGTCCTGTTCGCCGGTGCCGATGCCCATGGTGCAGCCATCCTTGACAAAAATCACCGAGTTGGAGGTAATGCCCTGCTCCACCCACC
>JAUSOZ010000029.1 GCA_030655955.1 Deltaproteobacteria bacterium | reverse complement strand
TCAACCTCGCCGGGCTCGTCCCCTAGGGCGATAATAATGACCCTCTTAAAGGCCGAGGCCAGGGAGGGAAACTCCGGGCTCTGGCTGAATTCGTGCAGGGCCCGCACCTTGTCCGCCGCGTCCACGATGTCCCGGCAGCCTGCGGCCAACACCGCGGTGATGGTCTCGTGATCAAAGCCTTCCGTCAGGAGGAGGCGCTGCAGCCGGGTCTGGAAAAAGTCCAGCACCTCCAGGGCCGTTTCCTCCCTGGTGCGGCTGATCTTGTCCTTTAAAAGCTCGAGAGCCGCCGCCACGGCCGACACCAGGTCCAGGTGCAGTCCCTGGCTGCGCAAAATGCGGATCACGGCCAGGGCATGGCGCCTGAGACCGTAGGGGTCGGCGGTGCCCGTGGGGCTCAGTCCCACTCCGAAGCAGCCGCAGATGGTGTCCAGGCGGTCCGCCAGACCCACCAGGGCGCCCACCTTATCCTGGGGCAGCTCATCATCGGCATGCCGGGGCAGATAGTGGGTGAAGAGGGCCTCGGCCACTTCGGGGGGCTCCCCGCTCAAAAGGGCGTACTGGCGGCCCATCACTCCCTGGAGGCTGGGGAATTCTCCGACCATTTCCGTGACGATGTCGGCCTTGCACAGAGTGGCGGCGCGGGAAACCGCATCGGCCAACTCCGGGGCCAGTTGCCGGGACAGGCTCACCGCCAGTTCCCGGAAGCGCTCCATCTTCTCGTAGGAGGTCCCCAAAAGGGAGTGGAACACCACGCCCTTCAAGGCATCCACCCGCTGGGCCAACGGGGTTTTGGAGTCCTCCTGGAAGAAAAACATGGCATCGGAAAGGCGAGCCCGAATGACGCGCTCATGGCCCTGGCGCACCACATTCGGGTTCCGGGTCAGGGTGTTGTTCACCGCAATGAAATGGGGCAACAGGCGGCCGTCGGCGCCTCTCAAAGAGAAATAGCGCTGATGCTCCCGCATGGAGGTGATGAGCACCGCGTCGGGCAGGGCCAGGAACCGGTCCTCAAAATTTCCCACCACCACGGAAGGATATTCCACCAGGAAGATGTTTTCTTCCAGCAGCCCCGGGTTGGGTACGACCTCACCCTTGACCCCGGCCGCGGCTCGGGCCAGCTCTTCAGTCAGCAAGGCCCGGCGCGCCGCCGGGTCCACGATGACGTTGGCCGCCAGCAAGGCGGCGACGTATGCCTCGGCGTCAGCCACCTCCACGGTGCCGGGCGCCAGGAAGCGGTGGCCGCGGGTTTCACCGCCGCTGGTCACATCGCCCACCTCGAAGTCCACCACCGCGCCGCCGTAGCGGGCCAGTATCCAGTGGATGGGCCGGGCAAAGGTGATGGTTTCGGACCCCCAGCGCATGGACTTGGGAAAGCTCAACCCCAGGATAAACCCCGGCAGGAGTTCCGGCAGGCGCTCGCCGGTGGGCCGCCCGGTGGTGCTCTTCTTTACTGCCAGGTAAACGCCCCGGGGCGTGTCGACTTCAATGAGGTCTGAGACCGCCACGCCCTGGGTCCGGGCGAACCCCGCGGCCGCCGGCGTGGGTTGGCCGGCGGCGTCCACGGCCACGGCCTTGGGAGGACCGATGATTTCCTGGGTGACCTCGGCCTGGGCCTCGGCCACCTCCCGGGCCACCAACGCCAGGCGGCGGGGGGTGCCCCAGGTGAGGATCTCCCCCACCCCGATGCGTTCGGCCTCCAACATCTTCCGGAAAGAGACGGCCATCTCCTCTAATACCGGCGGCAGAAAACGAGCCGGGATCTCTTCAGTGCCAATCTCCAACAGTAATTCTTTCGCCATGGCGGTCCTCGTATAGAAGCTGTCAGCTATCAGCGGTCAGCTTGTCTTTATCTATGCAGCGTCTTTTAAGAATATCTTCGGGCTTTTTGCCGGCGTTCTTTTTTCCTTAACTTGCGTTCACGGTTGGTTTTTTTAAGCTAAAAGCTGACAGCTATTTTTTTAGCAAGGGAAAGCCCATCTCTTGCCGCTGTTTCAGGTAGCCCTCGGCGCACAGGCGGGCCAGTTGCCGGACCCGGCCGATGAGGCTGCTGCGCTCGGCCACGCTGATGGCCCCCCGGGCATTCAGGAGGTTGAAGGTGTGGGAGCATTTCAGGCAGTAATCGTAGGCCGGGAGCACCAGGTGATGGCCGATGATGCGCAGGGATTCCGCCTCGTACATATCGAACAGCTTAAAGAGCATGTCCACGTCGGCCTGCTCGAAATTATAGATGGAGTGCTCCACCTCGCCCCGGTGATGCACGTCCCCATAGGTTACGCCCTTGGTCCACTCCAGGTCGTAGACGCTTTTCACTCCCTGGATGTACATGGCGATGCGCTCCGGGCCGTAGGTCAACTCGACGCTCACCGGGTTAAGATCGATGGAGCCGGCCTGCTGGAAGTAGGTGAACTGGGTGATTTCCATGCCGTCCAGCCAGACCTCCCAGCCCAGGCCCCAGGCCCCCAGGGTGGGGGATTCCCAGTCGTCTTCCACGAAGCGGATATCATGGTCCAACGGGTCGAGCCCTAACGCTTTGAGACTATCCAGATACTGTTGCTGGATATCCTTGGGGGAGGGCTTGAGGATCACCTGGTATTGATAGTAGTGCTGCAGGCGGTTGGGGTTTTCGCCGTAGCGCCCGTCGGTGGGCCGCCGGGAGGGTTCCACGTAGGCCACGTTCCAGGGCTCCGGCCCCAGGACCCTCAGCAGGGTGGCGGGGTTGAAGGTGCCGGCCCCCACCTCGATATCGTAAGGTTGTTGGATGACACAGCCCCGCTCCGCCCAGAAGCGCTCCAGGGTCATCAACAGTTCCTGAAAAGTCATCCCGCCTCTCCTTTGAAGAAAAAATATCTGCAAATTCTAACCGCTTAGGTGGCTAGTTGTCAAGTTATTCGCCGGCCGCGTCCGGCCACAGAACCGGCACGGAAAAAGCCTTTAGAACACATCACTCTCGGGCCCTCAGTGCTTGCCGCCTGGAGGGCCAGGTAGGGGCAAGATGAGAAAAGCGCTGTCTTCGGGGCAGCGACAAAGACGTGCTTTTCTGGCCCGGGGCTTTTTCCGCTCTTGACGCCGGCGGCGTTGCGGGTTATATGAAAAATAACACCCTACAGGCGCGTAGCTCAGGGGGAGAGCACTACCTTGACACGGTAGGGGTCCCGGGTTCAAATCCCGGCGTGCCTACCATAGATTTCAAGGGGTTACGGTTTATGACCGTGACCCCTTTTTGCTTTTTGTGACCATGTGGAGGCCATATTGGCCCACAACTGCAGGTTCCAGCCGGCAGACGTCCTCTTGCCTGTAGGGTTTTCAGGAGATGGGGGTAAACGGTGAGGCCGGGGTTGGTTTGACCAAGCTGGGGTTGGGTGTATTGAGCCTTTTACCGTGGTTGCAGGTCACCCTGAGCCTCAGGCGAAAGGTGGGATGCTTGGCCGCCGGAGACGGCTCAGAATGACAAAAAACCAGCCTCTGGGGAAATGCGCCTGAATTAATGCAGCTAGGGAGTGAACGAGAACCCTTTCTCATTAAAAAGTTTTAGGCAGATGTCCACGACTTCAGGGTCATATAAAATTCCCCGGTTCCGGGAAATCTCTTCCAGGGCCTGGTCTATCCCCAGTGACCTCCGGTAGGGCCGGTGGGAGGCCATGGCCTCCACCACGTCTGCTACTCCCAGGATTCTGGCCTCCAGGATAATATCCGTTCCCGAGATACCCTGGGGATACCCCGAACCGTTGAGACGCTCATGGTGCTGGAGAATGCCTTCAGCCAACGGAAAGGGGAAGTCGATGTCTTTGATGATCTCGTATCCCACCCGGGGGTGGTCTTGGATGAGAGTGAACTCCATGGGACTGATGCGGCCCGGCTTGCTCAGAATCTCGGCGGGAATGGCGATCTTGCCGATATCGTGCAGGCAGCCCAGGACTCGCATGCCTTCGACCCGCTCCGGCGAAAACCCAATTTCCTCGGCAATGGCGGCGGCCAACTGGGCCACCTGCCGCTGATGCCCGGCAGTATAAGGATCTCTCATCTCCACGGTGTTGGCTACCGCCAGGACGGTTCCGTCCAAGGTCTTTTTTATTTTTTCCAGGCTGTGCTGCACCTCGGCCTCGGCCCGCAGGCGTTCCTGGTCGGTTCGCAAAGACCAGATGCCGAAGGCAACTCCTCCGGCCAGTTCCTCCAGCAATCGGACTTCTTCGGGGTCGAATGCTGCTGGGTCCTGGGCGCTGATATCCAGGATGCCGATGGCCTTGCCCTCGACGATCAGGGGCAGGGCAATAATGGCTGTAAAACCCCGCCGGCGCCACTCCTCGTGCCAAGGGGCCAGAGCCGGGTCCTGGAGGATATCTCTGGCCACCTGGATCTCACCGGTCTTGATGGCCATGCCGCCGGGGCCTTGCCCGCGCTCACCGTCCCCCCAGGTCAGGCCAATCCATTCAGGATGCTCCGCCTCGACTCCCGCCGAGGCGATGGGGGCCACAGATTTCATCTGGTCCGACTGCGCGTATCCCACCCAAACCAGGGGATAGCCACCCTCCCGCACGATGACCTGGCAGACGTCGGTTAAGAAACCCGTCTCATGCGTGGCGTGTACCAGCGCCTGGTTACAGGCGCTCAAGGCCTTAAGGGCGCGGCTTGTCCGCGTGAGTCTCTCTTCGGCCTGCTTGCGGTCCGTGATGTCAAACAGAATGCCGTTGACATAGTCAATCTTGCCGGTGGAGTCGGTGAATATCTGCGCCAGGTCCTGGATCCAGCGAATTTCCCCATCCTTTTTCCGGATCCGATACTCCCACTCGCAAGATTTGTCAACTTTCCAAGTTTCAATCAATTTGCGCTTGCCATCAATCAAATCATCCGGCAGGATGAGGTTTTTCCACTTCAGCTTGCGGGTGTTAAAGTCTTCCGGACTGTAGCCGGTAAGGGCCTCGACTTTCTGATCGAAGAAATCTACACTCCAATCGGCATAGCCTTTAAACACCACCGCCGGGACCTGGTTCACCAGCAGGCGGTACTTCTCTTCGCTCTGGCGCAACGCCTGCCGGGCCCGCATATTGATCAGGGCAATGGCGGCAAACTCGGTGAATCCCGCCGCCAGGTTGGCATCCGGCTCGTTGAACCCCCCGGGTTTATTGAACATGCTCATTACCCCGACGGTTTTTCCCCTAACCTGCAGAGGCGTAAACAAGACATTGTCCAGTCCTGGAGGTCCGGCCGGCAACAGCCCGGCCCATTCACTGTGGGCCAGGTCATTGTGCCAGACCGGCCGGTTTAGGGGGTGGGCCTCCCCGCCCATCTCGCGCCTCAGCCGGGGAAGCGCCGCGGCCACCGCATCCGGCAAGCCCCCGGGGTCCGAGGCTATCACCTGATCCTCCAGCCCATCGGCCGTGAACAGGGCCACATAGCCGGCCGCGGCGCCGGTCAACGACTTGCAGAGGGTGTATATGGCTTTGACCGCGGCCTCAAAGGAGGTTTCACTCAAGACTATCCGGGAAGCCTCCAGCAAGCCCGTGATCTCCGTCTGGCGCTGAATGGCTGCTCCCAGGCTATGTAACAGTCTTTCCTCGGTGCGCTTGATCCGGGTAATGTCGGTGATGATGTGGACCGCACCGGTGAGATTTCCGGCTGCGTCCAGGATGGGATCCACCGCCACCTTTAACCAGTTCTCGCCCACCGGCAGCACCGATTCTTCCCGTTGATGGGACTGCCGCATGCGTACCATGGGACAGTCGGCGATGGGGCCGTTCGTGCCGTGCACCACTTCCCAGCAGCGGTGCCCGATGATCTCCGGAAAGGGCTTCCCCGCCAGATCCGCCATGGCCTGATTGCATTGCAGGATATTGCCCTCCTGATCCATCAGGGCCACGGCATCGCCGATGGCATCGAAGGTGGTCCGCCATTTAAAGGCCGCCAGGCGGAGTGCTTCCGCGGCCCGTTTGTGGTCGGTGATATCGAGAAGGAAGAGACGGGTTACCTGGAACTGCGGGGCGAAATGGATATGAGCCGCAAAAACCGTTCCCTTAACTTCCACCTCCCGACAGAACTGCCTTTCCCCTTTTTCACCGGTCGCCTGCAGAATCTCTCTCAGGTCTGCGGGCAAGAAAGATTTCTCGTCATGAAGGCCCAGTTTCCGGGCAGTCTTAAGGGCGGCGGGGTTGGTAAACGTGATATTGCCGGCGTTATCCACTTCCAGTACGGGGTTGGGGTTCAACTGGGGGAACGACGCCAGGCGGGCGATTTCCTGACTCGCGCTCTTGCGCTCGGAGATATCCCGGGCCACGCTGAGAATTAACCGGCGCTCCCCCAGGTCAATGATGCGGGCATGGATCTCCACCGGCATCATGGAGCCGTCTTTGCGGACATGGGCAGATTCAAAGGTTATTTCGCCTTGGGCCAGCAGGTCCTGAAGGATTTTTCCCCTGATGGCGGCATAGTTCGGGGGAACGAGGGCCCAAATATTTTTGCCCTGCAATTCCTCGCACTCATAACCCCGGTCTCGGCAAGCCGCTTCGTTGACGTAGATAAACTGACCCTCTAAATCATGCAGGAAAATCGAGTCGCTGGCGCCATCCAGCAGTTGTTCCTTCAATTTAAGTTCGATTTCCGCCTGCTTCCGGAGGGTGATATCTCTCATGACGGTGCGGCAGTGGAGCACCGCCCCCGCCTCACCCGGCGCGGCCAGGCTCTCCAGGGCGGCATAAAAAGGCGGACCCCCACGATGCCGGAGTTTAACTTCGCAAGTCTGGGGGCCCTGGTTCTCGAACACCTTCCGGTAGTGGGTGCGGTAAGCCTCCCGGGACTCCGGCGCCACCCACCGGAAGGAGGATTGGTTGACTAACAGGTCGCGCTCGGCGCCCAATAAACGGGCCCCGGCAAGGTTTACTTCGACAATCTTGCCTTTGCGGTCGAGGGTGAAATAGCCCACGGGGGCAAAGTCGTAGAGGTCGGCGTACCGGTCCCGGGCCTGGGTGATGGTCTCCTGGGCCCGCTGCAGCTCTTCATTCTGCATCTCCAGTCGCAACTGGCGCATTTTCAGTTCGAGCACCAGGTTCTTAATATCCGCCGGGGAGAATTGGTCAAATTCGCCGCCCTCTGCGGTCAGGAACTTGTCGGCGCGAATCCGCAGATTCTCCCTCGGCTCGGTTTCTAAGCTTTTCTCAGTCGTCGTGCGGCTCAACAGTGGCGCCTTTGATCCGGTGGATTGGTAAAGTCCTGTCAGGCTGGAACCAGGTCCGGGGATGCAAAATTCAATGCCTTTTAACCCAGCAACCATAAGATGCCGGTTATGTAGGCCTGAAAATGCCCCCTCTGTTCAGGTATCGGCTTGAAACGGGCAGGGGGTGAATTTTATTTTTCCTGTTACGAAAAGTTTCTGGAAGCTTGTGTAGGACACCCGCCCTCGGGTGTCCCGGCACAGGCTGGAAAGCCTGTGCCACCGGCCTTTTCATTGTTTTGAGAGAGCCCGAGGCTCATGGGCGACTGTTCTGAAAAGTTCTTGGTGGCACCGGCATCTTGCCGGTGCGGCGCACAGGCTGGAAGCCTGTGCCACCAATGCAACTGCGCACCACCGGCGGGCACCGAGGCCCGCCCCACCAACTTTCTTATGATTTACTGGTGTACCAAAGGCCCTAAGGAACCGCCTGGAGATTTTTTGCGGTCAGTTTCTTGCGGGAGATGGCGTTAAAGCATTGGACCGCCTGGTCACGGCAGGGACCAGGGGGCCAGATACCCTCGCGCCGGCCAGCAATATCGCGGGGTGAGGCGATATTCTGACAAAAAAACTATCCACGATAACCATTTGTATAATATAATCAAAACGGATTTAAAACCGGGCTTTAACTTTTCAGGCTGAGTGAGTCAGGTCACCGGGCGTTGTGGAACCGGCCGGATGGGTTTCGGACTGTCGTGGCTTTTTTTTTGCAGGCCAACTTGAACCTGGCCCCTGCCAGAATCAACAGATCTGAAATATTTTTCATGGTGATATCATGCCCCGTGAGTGCCCCAAATGCGACAAGGGCTTAACCAGAACCCGGCGTCAACCCTGGATGTATCGCGTCCCCGGTAGCAAGTATTACGTCTGTAAGGGATGCGACGAGGCTTACTTGCTGATCTTCAACCGCTGGCTGTTCAAGTGGAAGCGGTACCCTCAGAAAATACGCAGTGCCAAAGAGTCCTGAGGACTCTGCTTCCTGAGAGCCTGGCCGCGGCCAAATCCGGGCCGGGGTTTGAGTTCCCAGGGAGTCCTGTGGCCCTATACTTCGCCTCCACGTGAAAAAATCGAGAAAAACCATACGCCCCATGGCCATACTTCCTGAGTGCCACCCCTGTCTGGAGCGGCTGGTGGGGCTGGCGGTGGAGTTGGCCACCCCGGACCCGGAGGTGCGGCGCCAGGCCTCTCAGTCCGCCCGCCGCTACCTGGATCAGGAGTTTGGCCCCGGCGCCATTCCGGCGCTCATCGCCAACCGGATGCTCGGCATTATCCATCAGATCTCCGGGAACCAGGATCCCTTCGCGGCCCGCAAAGCCGCGGCGACTGTCTGGGCGGCCCGGATGTACCGGCGCCTGGCCCCGGCTTACGGCGACGACCTGGAATCGCTCCTCCGCCTGGCCGCCGTGGGCAATGCCATAGATTTTTTCCGGGGAGAAGCGGAAGCAACCCGGGAGATGCTGGCCCGGGTGGAGTTCGCAATCGCGGCGGTGTCTGATTTTCGCCGGGAACTGGCCGGCACTCCCGGCCTCCTGCTCTACCTGGCGGACAACGCCGGGGAGCAGTTTTTCGATCGCCCCCTGGTGTCCGGCCTGCGGCGCCGGGGGTCGCGGGTGGTCTACGCCGTGAAGGGCGGGCCCATCCAGAACGATCTTACCTTAGCGGACCTTTCGGCCTCGGGGCTCTTAGAAGCCCTGGAGCCGGTGGTGGACACCGGGGCCCGCACCGTGGGGTTGGAGCTTGACGGGGTCAGCCCCGGCTTCGGTGAACTCTATGCCGCCGCCGGCATCATCGTGGCCAAGGGCATGGGACACTTCGAGACCATGAGTCACCTATCCGACCCCCGCGTCTGGTTTCTCCTCCAGGCCAAATGCCCCCCCGTGGCCCAGGCCCTGGGGGTGGACTTAAACGCCTTCGTATTCTGCTCAAGTAACGGTTAGAGTGCGGATATGGGTGCGGATTGACCTCGGAACGTCGAGCTCCGGGGCCTTTTTCGTGGGGCTCCCCCCGCCCGAGGCTCGATGAGCGGAAATCGTTCATAATAATTACCTTGATTTATTGCCTTCTTTTTTAAGTGATGGCAGGTAATTTAGCCTACATGTTACTTTCAAATTACAGGTAGCCTTGTATCTTGGCCCTACTGAGTTCATATCTTTACCGCTATGACGAGATATTCCCTTTATATTAAGCACATCATTCCCAATATCTTCTTTGCTTAAGTCGGATAACTCTATTATATCTGGGGGATAGTATTTGTATGGATCATTGTTTCTTTCTATGATATTTTTTATCATTTCATTACCGCTTATTACATCAAAAGTGGAAACACTACCGTAAATAGAATGAATATTTTTTGTAATATTATACCAGTGAACTATATCGCCCTTATAATTAGCCGATTGCTTAACATGATCTTCATAACAATTACCTTCAACTTCTATATATTCAATAAATTTATATTCATCCTTACTTCTTCTATTATCACAACCATTAGATATTAATATTAAGATTATGGCAACAACAACCCCCGTCTTGGCCCCCATTTTCGCCTTCCTCCTGATTAGCTCACATTGCCACAAGGAGGGTCCGAGTGTCAAGAAGTGGCGAGGTGAGCCTCGAGCCCCGGGGCCTTTTCCTTTTGGGGACCTGGGCTCACTTTGGGCCGCTCACAGCCCTCCCTGGAAAAACTTACCCGAGACATCCCCCGATCAGAATCTGGTGATTGCCCTGTCGATAGCAAATGATATGACCGCAATTCATAGCACATGATTTGTCCGCTTTAGCGGATTTCGGATAATGGCGCCGAGAGGTGGCCAGATGAAGCTGATTCCGGAATCCGCGGCG
>JAUSOZ010000028.1 GCA_030655955.1 Deltaproteobacteria bacterium | reverse complement strand
GACCACGTCCAGGCCAGCCTGTACGAAAACGATCTGAGGCCTCACATGGGTGCGGGCAAGACCTTGCTCTTCTCCCACGGCTTCAACATTCATTACGGCCAGATTTTGCCGGACCCCAAGGTGGACGTGATCATGGTGGCCCCCAAGGGCCCCGGTCACCTGGTACGGAGCGAATACGAGAAAGGCGCCGGCGTTCCCTGCCTGGTGGCGGTGGAGCAGGACGCCTCGGGTAAGGCCCTGGCTACCGCCCTGGCCTACGCCAAGGGCATCGGGGCCACCCGGGCCGGGGTCCTCCAGACCACCTTCAGGGAAGAGACCGAAACCGACCTCTTCGGCGAGCAGGCCGTGCTCTGCGGCGGCGTCTCCGAGCTGGTCAAGGCCGGCTTCGACACCCTGGTGGAGGCGGGCTACGCCCCGGAAATCGCCTATTTCGAATGCTTCCATGAACTGAAGCTGATCGTGGACCTGTTCTATCAGGGCGGCCTCGAATACATGCGCTATTCCGTGTCCGACACCGCCGAGTACGGCGACTACACCCGGGGGCCGCGCATTATCACCGAGGAGACCCGGGACGAGATGCGCCAGATCCTCTATGAGGTGCAGACCGGTGAGTTCGCCAAGGAATGGATCCTGGAAAACCAGGCCCGGCGCCCGGTGTTCAACGCCTTGCGGCGCCAGGAGGCCGAACATCCCATCGAGGAGGTGGGAAAGAAGCTCCGGGCCATGATGGGGTGGCTGAAAAAATAAGGCGAAAAGGGAAAAAGGGGAAAAGGCGAAGAGGGAAAAAATATGAGACAATTTGATTTCCTTAACCTTTTCGCCGCTTCGCCTTTTTCCCTTTTTCCCCCCAATCTTTTTCAGGTGGATCGCGGTTGATTATGCCCTCATCTTTCGCCAAAGTTTGGGGATGTATCGCGGCTCCGGGTCATCGTTTTATCCTGGCCGGCGTGGTCCTGGTCCTCCTGGGGGTGATGGGCGGCTGGCCATGGCTCATCGTCTTGGGGCTGGTGTCCGGCGGTTTTTTCGCCTATTTTTTCCGGGACCCGGAACGGGATATACCTGCGGAGCCGGGAGTCATCGTCTCCCCGGCGGACGGCGTGGTGATCCGGGTGGACGAGGTGGCCGAAAACGAGTTCCTCAAGTCCCCGGCCCGGTACGTGGCGATCTTCATGAACGTCTTTGACGTGCACGTGAACCGGTCCCCGGTGGCGGGCACCGTGACGGAAATGCGCCACCGGGCCGGGGAATACAAGGCGGCGTCGCGCCCGGACGCGGCCAGCCGCAATGAACAGCAGGCCCTGGTGCTGGAAAATGCCGCTGGGCGGCGGGTCCTGGTGGTCCAGATCGCCGGGCTGCTGGCCCGGCGCATCATCCCCTTCGTCAAACCCGGGCAAAATCTGGCCCGGGGGGAGCGGTTGGGCCTGATTTGTTTCGGCTCCCGGGTGGATCTCTACCTGCCCGGGGACAGTCAGATTGAGGTTAAGACCGGTGATCGGGTCAAAGCCGGGAGCAGCATCATCGGGAGGTGGCATGAGTTTCCGCCGCAGACGTAAAAAAAAGGACCGGCGCCGCTTTCGGGGCGTCTACCTGCTGCCCAACCTGATTACCACCGGGAGCCTGTTCGCCGGGTTTTACGCCATTGTGGCCTCCATGGATGGCCGTTTCTACGCCGCGGCCTGGGCCATTCTGATTGCCATGATCCTGGATGGTCTGGACGGCCGCGTCGCCCGGATGACCAAGACCACCTCCGGCTTCGGGGTGCAGTACGATTCCCTGGCCGACCTCGTGGCCTTTGGGGTGGCCCCGGGGATTATGGCCTACCTCTGGGCCTTAAAGGATTTTAAGCAGTTCGGCTGGGCCGCGGCCTTTCTCTTCGTGGTTTGCGGGGCACTGAGGTTGGCCCGCTTCAACGTTCAGCAGGGTTCTTTCGACCCCCGTTATTTCAACGGCCTGCCCATCCCGGCCGCGGCCGTAATGGTGGCCGCCTCGGTGGCGTTTTACCATGAACTGGGCCACATGGCTCCCCAGGGCTCCAAGTTCATCCTGGGGATGATGTACGTCCTGTCCTTCCTCATGGTGAGCAACGTCAAATACATCAGCTTCAAAAAAGTGGAACTATTCCGGCGCCACCCTTTCCATACCCTGGTAGGCCTGGTCTTGATCTTTGTGGCGGTCGCCGCCGTACCCAATATCCTGGGGTTTTTTCTCATGGCGGCTTATGTGGCCTCAGGGCCCATCAGCACCTTTATGTATCATCGCCGGGAGGCGTTGACGCCTAAAGGCGAAGGCGAGACCCCGCCCGCGAAGCTTGCCGGTTCTGAGGGCTTGGACCACGGAGGCGGGGGAGAGGCCTGAAAGCCGGCCTGATTAACCGCACCTATACGACCTGTCCCAGAACGGTTTTTCCCCATATCCGAAAAGATTGACCAAAACCGGGGAGCGGCCGCCTCAGGGTGGACAGCCGCTCGCGGCGGTTTATGGGCAGGCGGGGGCGCCGGCCCGCCAGGGTATGGCCCGGGTTCCCGGGTGGGCAACCAGCAGGCAAATCGGTCCTGGATGGGATGGCGGTGGTGAAGCTTTTTTTGAGAATTATCGGCGTGCTCCTGAGTTTTCTGGTGGCCTTTGCCGTGGCCGAAGTGGCCGTGAGGCACATCAGCCCCCAGGAGGTGGGCCCGGTGCGGTTCGCCTGCCTCCCGGAACTGGGCGATATTCCCGTGCCCGGTCAGCAGGGAGAGCGCCGGTTTTCCGGGGTCTTTGCATTTCGGTACAGTAACAATTCTCTGGGGTGGCGCGGCCGCCGGGAATACCGGGAGAAGAAGCCGACCGATTACCGGGTGCTCTTTCTGGGCGATTCTTTTACCTACGGGCTCGGCGTCAATGATGACCAGACCTTTGCCGCCCAGGTCGAGCAGGACCTGCGCGCCGACCGCCTATCCGTGGAAGTGATGAACGCCGGGGCTCCCGGCAAGGGCACCGATTATGCCTTGAAGTGCTTCCAAACGGTGGGGCGCAAATTTCATCCCGATCTCACCGTCCTGGGGTTTTTTTGTAACGATTTTCAGGACAACGCCCGGGGGGAGTATTATAATATCGGCAGTCGTGGCGAACTCCAGGTTAAACCCCTGAACTGTAACCGGGGAGCCATAAAAACCCTGCTCGACCATTTGCCCGGTTACAACTGGCTGATTTCCTGGTCCCAGGCAGCCAATTTAGTCAAGCAGGCGGGAGTCGAGGCGCTGATTAACCGGGGCCGCCAGAGCGGCCCTGACGCCACCGACGGCCTGGTGGTATCATATGACCGGGGTGCCAGCGGTTATGCCACCGCGGCCAATAAGCCCTTAACCGGGATCTATGTAAAACAATTGAACGCCGCAGTGAAACGCGCCGGCGGTGAGCTGATGATGTGCTATATACCCATCTCCCAGGAAGTGCTGGATTATCGCCGGACCCGCACCATCTCGCCCGATGAGCGGGCGATTCAGCGCATCGCGGCGGACAATGGCATGATGCTGTGGTCCTTGACCCCCTTGTTGGCCCACTCGGGCCAATCTATCGAACGCTTATACTATAAAGAAGGTCATTGGACCGCCGCGGCTCATGCATTGGCGGCCCGCTCCTTGAGCCGGCTCATCCAGAGCGGGCTGGTGCGGCGCCGACAACTGATGAGTAACAGCCTGAAATAAATTGCCTAACCGTAGGGACGGTGAGCCCACCGCCCCTACCAGAAATAAAAAGGTTTTCCTATGGCACACAAAGTCTTTATCTTCGATACGACCCTGAGGGACGGGGAACAGACCCCCGGGGCCAATCTCAACGTGGATGAAAAACTGCAGATCGCCCGGCACCTGGAACTCCTCAACGTCGATGTCATCGAGGCCGGTTTCCCCTTTTCTTCCCCGGGGGATTTCGAGGCGGTGCGAGCGGTGGCCCGGGAAATCCGGGGACCGCAGATCGCCGGGCTGGCCCGGGCTTTTGTCCAGGACATCGACGCCTGCTGGGAGGCCGTCAAGGAGGCCACCGATCCCCGGATTCACACCTTTATTTCCACCTCCGACATCCATCTGAAGCACCAGATGCGCAAGTCCCGGGAAGAGGTCCTGGAGATGGCGGTGGCCGCGGTGAAGTACGCCTGCCGCTACACCTCCAACGTGGAGTTTTCGGCCATGGACGCCTCCCGGAGCGACCTGGATTACGTGGTCCAGGTTTTTACCGCGGTCATCGATGCGGGGGCCACCACCCTGAATTTCCCGGATACGGTGGGCTACTCTATCCCCGAGGAGTTCGGGGCCAAGATCAAGTACCTGGTGGATCACATCCCCAACCTCCACCGGGCCATCCTCTCGGTCCATTGCCACAACGACCTGGGGCTGGCCGTGGCCAACACCCTGGCCGCAGTCAGTAACGGGGTGCGTCAGGTGGAAGTGACCATCAACGGTCTGGGCGAACGGGCCGGCAACGCCTCCCTGGAGGAGGTGGTGATGTCCCTGGCCACCCGAGGCGACCTGCTGCACTATTACACCGACATCGTGACCCAGTATATCTATCCCACCAGCCGCCTGACCAGCAAACTGTCCGGCGTGCCGGTGCAGCCCAACAAGGCCATCGTGGGCGCCAACGCCTTTGCCCATGAGTCCGGGATTCACCAGGACGGGGTGCTCAAGGAGGCCAGCACCTTTGAAATCATGACCCCTAACAGCGTGGGCATCAAGAAGAGCACCATGCCTCTGGGGAAACTCTCGGGCCGCCACGCCTTCAAGAACAAGCTCCGGGAGATGGGCTTCTACCTGAACGATGAAGAGCTCAACCGGGTCTTTACCCGCTTTAAGAGCCTGGCGGACCGCAAAAAGACCGTGTTTGACGAGGACCTGATCAGCCTGGTGGAGACCGAGGTTATCTATAAGTCGGTGCCGGAACACTTCAAGCTGGCGGAACTCGTGGTGCTCGCCGGGACCATGGCCCGGCCCTCGGCCAACGTCAAAATGGAGGTCGGCGGCCACCTTGCCGGCCCCTACTCGGTGCTCGGGGACGGCCCCATTGACGCCACCTACAAGGCCATCACCCACCTGGCCGGGTCCAAGTGCACCCTGCTCAAGTTTGCGGTGAGTTCCATCACCGGCGGCACCGATGCCCAGGGTGAGGTGACGGTGCGCCTGGAGGAGGACGGCCGCGTGGTCACCGGCCAGGGCGTGGACCCGGACGTGATCACCGCCAGCGCCCGGGCCTTTATCAACGGCCTCAACCGGCTCCACTTCCTCAAGGAGACCGAGGCAGTCAAGGGGCCCAAGCCCGAAGAGCTGTAAAAGCAGTAGTCAGTAGCCAGTTGTCAGTTGTCAGAAAGAGATAACCGGCTGCGGGCTACTGACTTTTCACTATAAAAAACGGTAGCCAGTTGTAAGTGGCCAGCAATCAGAAAAGGACAACTGGCTACTGACTACTACCCCATGGAGTTATCAATGTCCCAACCTCAAACCATTACCCAAAAAATCCTCGCGGCTCACTGCGGCAAAGACTATGTCGAACCCGGCGAGCTGATCATGGCCCGGGTGGATATCGCCCTGGGCAACGACATCACCGCGCCCCTGGCCATCAAGGATTTTCATAAGGTGGGGGCCAAACACGTGTTCGACCGGTCCCGGGTGGTGCTGGTCTGCGACCACTTCGCCCCCAACAAAGATATCGCTTCCGCCATCCAGTGTCAGCAACTGCGAAACTTTGCCCGGGAGCAGGACCTGACCCATTTTTACGACGGCGGCGACATGGGGGTGGAGCATGCCCTGCTCCCGGAACAGGGAATTGTGGGACCCGGGGACGTCATCATCGGCGCCGATAGCCACACCTGCACCTATGGAGCCCTGGGGGCCTTCGCCACCGGCGTCGGGTCCACCGACCTGGCCGCGGTCATGGCCACCGGCGAGTGCTGGTTCAAGGTGCCGGAATCCATCCGCCTGGTTTATACTGGCGCCCTGCCGCCATGGCTCACCGGCAAAGACCTGATCCTCCACACCATCGGCGATATCGGAGTGGACGGGGCCCGGTATCTGGCCATGGAGTTCACCGGCGAGGCCATCAAGTGGCTGCCCATGGCGGACCGATTTTCCATGGCCAACATGGCTGTGGAAGCCGGGGCCAAGAACGGCATCATGGCCCCGGATGACATCACCCTGGACTATGTTAAGGGCCGGACCCTGAGACCCTACACCCTGTATGGCAGCGACCCCGGGGCGCCCTACCTCTTCGAGCGCACCTACGAGGTCAGCGGCCTGGAACCCCAGGTGGCCTGCCCGTCTTCGCCCGGCAACGTGGTACCGGTTTCCCGGGTGGGGGACGTGCCCATCGATCAGGCGGTGATCGGCTCCTGCACCAACGGCCGGATCGACGACCTGCGTCTGGCCGCCAAGGTCCTCAAAGGCCGCCGGGCGGCCAAAGGCGTGCGCCTCATCGTCATCCCCGCCACGCCCCTGGTCTATCGCCAGGCCATGGACGAGGGCCTGATGACCATCTTCATGGATGCCGGGGCGGTGATCAGCCCGCCCACCTGCGGACCCTGCCTGGGCGGGCACATGGGTATTCTGGGCCCGGGAGAGACGGCCATCGCCACCACCAACCGTAATTTCGTCGGCCGCATGGGGCATACGCAATCCAAGGTCTACCTGGCCAGCCCGGCAGTAGCCGCGGCCTCGGCCGTAGCCGGGCGCATCATCGGCCCCAAAGACTTGTAGCGCCGGTCCGGCAATTTTGCCGGGACCGGCACCGCGACAATCGGAGAAGATGACACCAGAGAACGAATCCAGCCTAACATTTACTTGACAAAAAAGGTCTAATAGCTATAAAGAATGTTAAATAATCGATTTTTCTCTCATAATATGTCATCTTCTCCCACAACCAATGGTTGGGATAGTAGAAGCTCTGCGAGGGTAGTGGCTTGAAAAGCCGGGGAATTAAGCGATGGTTGGCGTGGGCCTTGGCCGCGACGGTGTTATTGTCAGGCTGCGCCGGGGTCTTGTTCGAGTCGAAGCAAGGGGGCGGCAGGTCGGAGAGCCTCAAGCTTGACTCCGGGGAAGGCTGGGAAGCTTACGATAGCCATCCGCGCAACCCCTTTGATAAAAGAAACAGCAATGATGAAATGAGTATCATGCTGAAGAGTGTAAAGACTTTTTAACCGGTTCCGTCCCGGCGCCGGGCCCGCACCACCCGCTCCATGCCGCTGAAATCTTTGATGGTCTCTATCCGGTCATAGGCTCCGGTTTCTTCAAATAAAGCCGCCACCTGCGGCGCCTGCTGATCCCCGACCTCCAGGAGCACCCATCCTCCCCCCTTGACATACTGCTGCGCCTGCCGGATCAAAGGCCGGATCAGATCCAGCCCGTCTTCGCCCCCCAACAGGGCCCCGGGGGGTTCAAACGCCTTGATTTCCCGGGGCAGCCCTTCCCACTCTGCCCGGGGCACATAAGGCAGGTTAGCCACCAGCAAGGCAAAAGCCGCGGTGGGCTTGAGCCCCGCCAGCAGGTCCGCCTGGAGAAAATGAACCCGATGGAGCACCGCCTGCCGCCGGGCATTGTCCCGAGCCACGGCCAGGGCGGCCCCGGAGCGGTCCAGGCCCACCCAGACCATCGATGGCAACTCCTTGGCGAGGGCGATGACCACCGCACCGCTGCCGACGCCAACCTCAGCGCCCCAAAGGGGCGAGTTTGTGGGTTTTAGGTTCTGGGTTTTAGGATGGTGTTCTCTGGTAGGGGCGGGTTTCAAACCCGCCCCTACAGTCTCCGCCGCCTCCAGGGCCGCAGCCACCAGCGTCTCGGTTTCAGGGCGGGGGATCAGCACCGCCGGGGTCACCCGGATATCCAGGGACCAGAACTCCCGGTGTCCGGTGAGATAGGCTACGGGTTCGCCTTCCCGGCGCCGGACCATGAGGGCCTTGAAGCGAGCCAGTTCTTCGGGGTTGAGGGGTTGATCGTAGCGCAGATAGAGGTCCAGGCGGCTGACGCCTAAGGTGTGGGCCAGGAGAATTTCGGCGGAGGCCCTGGCCTCCGGGACCCCTTTGGTGCGGAAATAGTCGGCGGTCCACCTGAGGGTTGCCAGGATGGTCCAGGATGCCTGGGGGACGGCCATTTACGCCTGGGCCAGGGCCTGGGTCCGGTGATAGGCGATCAAACTCTGGATAAGTTCATCCAACTCGCCATCCAGGGCAGC
This sequence comes from Deltaproteobacteria bacterium, assembly GCA_030655955.1. Lineage (GTDB taxonomy): Bacteria > Desulfobacterota > Desulfobaccia > Desulfobaccales > 0-14-0-80-60-11 > 0-14-0-80-60-11. Next base: position 2,604 of record JAUSOZ010000028.1, on the reverse strand, counting down.
GTCCATCTTAAGGCCATGGATTGAGAAGCCGATTCGATGGTCGGTGATGCGGGATTGCGGGAAATTGTAGGTGCGGATGCGCTCACTCCGGTCCCCGGTTCCCACCTGGCTCTTGCGCTCCTTGGCGATCTGCTGCTGCTGTTCCTGCTGTTTGAGGTCGAACAGCCGGGACCGGAGCACCTTGAGGCCCTTGGCCTTGTTTTTGTGCTGGGATTTTTCATCCTGGCAGGAGACCACCAGGCCCGTGGGCAGATGGGTTATCCGCACCGCCGAATCCGTGGTGTTGACGCTCTGCCCCCCCGGGCCGGAAGACCGGAAGACATCGATGCGCAACTCTTCGGGGCTGATCTGGACGTCCACCTCTTCGGCCTCCGGCAGGACGGCCACCGTCACCGCCGAGGTGTGGATGCGCCCCTGGGATTCCGTCGCCGGCACCCTCTGGACCCGGTGCACCCCGCTTTCGTATTTGAGCTGGCTGTAGACCTGGTCCCCGGAGATGGAGGCGATGATTTCCTTGAGCCCGCCGATGCCCGTGGCGGAGTGACTGAGGATTTCCAGCTTCCAGCCTTTGCGTTCCGCCAGACGGGTGTACATCCGGAAGAGGTCGGCGGCGAAGAGGCCGGCTTCCTCGCCCCCGGTGCCGGCCCGAATCTCCAGGATGACGTTCTTGTCGTCGTTGGGGTCCTTGGGCAGCATCAGGAAGCGGAGTTCTTCCTCTAACTGCTCGGCCTGATCCTTGAGGCCCTGGATCTCTTCCCGGGCATAGGCCTTCATTTCCTCGTCGGCCTCTTCCTTCACCAGGGTCTGGTTTTCCGCCAGTTCTTTCTCCACCTGCTGATAGCGCCGGAAGATCTGGATCACCGGCGACAGGTCGGCGTGTTCCTTGCGATACTTGTGGTACAGGTCCTGGTTGTTGATGACCTCGGCGTCGGTCAGGGCGTCTTCCAGTTCCTGGTAGCGGTTTTCCAGGGATTCTAAGCGATCGGTAATCATAGGGATATATCAGGTCGCCAGGGCCCTCGGCCCCGGCCGGCGATTCTCGGATTGGGGGAAATTATCTCAGTATTTGAATATATTATTATAGATTAAAATCTGGTCTCCGGCAAGGGCACGCGGCCTCTAGGTTTCCGCCAGGCGGCGGATGATTTCCGGGATGGTGACGGTGGCCAGATGCGACATGGAGCCGCCCGCCAGGACCACCATGAGGGGGACCCCTATCCCGGCGGCGGCCGCCAGCATCAGGTCGCAGATGGCGAAATAGGCCGGCTCGGTGAGGCCCAGGGAGCCGTAGTCATCCCGGTGGGTGTCGAAACCGTAATACCAGATGAGCAGGTCCGGTTTGAAGGCCGGAATCAAAGTCAGGTTTTGGCGCACCAGGTCCACATACTGGCCATCGGGGTCGGCGTGCGGATCCATACGGTAGGCGTTGACATCCACCTTGGTGCCGTCGTCGCTGGTGAAGTTGAGGCCGCAGAAGCACAGGTGAAAGACCTCGGGGTCGTCACGCACCAGCTGGCGGGTGCCGTCGCCATGATGGGCGTCGGTGTCTACGATGGCAAAGCGGCGCCAGGGGCTGATTTCCCGGGTGTGAGTCAGGGCGATGACCACGTCGTTGAAGCAGCAGGCCCCCCCAAACTGGCGGTATCCGGAGTGGTGGCCGCCGGCGCCGATGAAGCAGAAAGCCCGGTCGATAACGCCGGTGGCCAAATCCACCATGCCGGCCACCACCCCGCCCACGGACTCATACGCCGTGGAGCAGAAGCCGTCCTGGGCCACCATGGTCAGCATCTCCGGGGCGTGGACCTTGAGGACGAGATCCTCGGACACCCGGGGGCTCTCGATGAGCCGCACATTGGGCCGGGCCAGCACCGGTTCCAAGGCCTCGGGAAAGTCCCGCAGCCGATTGCCCACGGTCATATAGCTCTTGCGGCTGAAGGAGGGGTGGTAGTAGATGCCGATTTTTTTCATGACCGCACTTTTAGGCGGCAAAGCGCAGAATTTCCAATTCGGCTCCGCTTTGCACCGCGGCTTCGGCCCTGGTTAGCAACTGGTCGCTGACAGATTCGGAGAGATAATATTCGCCGCAGTTTGTGCACACTTCAGCGGGCACATTTTTGAAAATAATAGTGCTTTCACCGCGCTGCAAGGTTACGATAGCCTGGCCTGTTGCGGTTTGGCCTTCCCGACAAATGACGCATTTCATAACATCCTCTTGGTTCTAAATAGTTTTCTCCGGTGAACCTTCGGCCCGCAGCCGTTGTTCCCACTGGTCGTATTTGGGGAAAAACAGGGTGAAAAACCCCAAGGAGATCACCATAAAAATATAGAAATCCAGGCCTTGGCCGGCCAGGAGAAAGAGCACCAGGCCCAGGACCGCCACGGATTCGCACAGGGCGAAGGTAATGATGGCCGTCAGGGACAATTTTTCAACCGATGGGGTCGGCAGGATTTTCTGCACCGCCTTGATGATCCCGAACTGGACCGCAGCCAGGGCCAGAAAGACATACTTGAGGAGGTCTGCCGTGTGGGGCTCGAGTTTGGCAAAGCCGGCGAAGGGCGCCAACTGCCACTTGATCAGCTCCACCACCCCGGCGTAGACGAAGA
>JAUSOZ010000025.1 GCA_030655955.1 Deltaproteobacteria bacterium | reverse complement strand
TTCTCTGCCGCCTTCATGTAACATAAAGCAGCCTGACGTTTATCTTGGGCGACGCCGTATCCCTGTTCATGCATGAGTCCCAGGATATACCAGGCCCGCACATGTCCCTCGGCTGCCTTTTTCTGCATGTCGGCAAATTTTTGTTCGGGGGTCTCAGGCTCGGCGCAAGCAGCAAGCCCAAGAGCCAGGATAAAAATTACCAAGACCGAAACCCAGGGTTTCATAGCCCCCTCCTAAAATATAAGTAGGACATTAACGGTTAATAAGACAACTATATATCTAAAAAAATTTTGTTAGATATTGAAGTTCGCATAAAGTTTGTTCAATTATCAAAATGAATCATTCCGACGCTTTCGTTACCTGGCCTGTTCAGAGGCCTTTTTCACCACCAGGACCGGACAGGAAGTCCGCCCGATAACCCGTTCGGCCACACTGCCCAGGAGGAGGCGCTTCCACCCGGTGCGCCCATGGCTGCCCAGGACGATCATCTCCGCCCGGCTTTTTTGGGCCGCCTCGACAATGGCCTCATCCGGTTCGCCCACCAGCGCCTCGCTCTCCAATTTCACGCCGCATTTCTGAGCCGCTACCCCCAGGTTTTTAAGGATTTCCTTGGACAAGGCAGTCTCTTTTTTGCGGGTCGCGACGCTTACCGCTACCAACTTGGCGTGCGTTCGCCGGGCGATGGCCAGGGCTTCCCGGAAAGCCGCGGCGCTGCAAGGAGAGCCGTCGCTGGCGATGAGGAGATGGGAAAAGCCCCCCGTGGCCTCCAGGGGCACCACCAGCACATTGACCGGGCTCAAGCCGGCGATCCGAGCGGTGACGCTCCCCAGCATCAGGCGGGCCAGGCCGGTCTTCCCGTAGCGGCCCATGACCACCAGGTCGGGTTGGAGTCGTTCTATTTCCTCCAGGATGGCGCGAAAAGGGGAGACGCTGCTCCTGATGCACGTTTCCATAGTCACCCCGGTCGCTGCACCCTTGACTTTGATAACCTCCATTTGGGCGCGAATTTCTTCAGCCAGCCGCACCATCAGGTCCGGGGCCACGGCCTCGAATTCCGGCACGATCTGGAGCACCTGCAAGGCAAAAACGGTGCTGCCGCAAAGGCGGGCCAGGTTCAGGGTCTCGTACACCGCCACCTGACTGTTGGGAGAGCCGTCGGTGCAGACCAGCAGTTTCTTCCACGGGCCCGGACAAACCTGAGAGTGAGTCAATTTTCTATCCTCCTCTCAACTGACACTTTTTCACCATCAACAGATAGATTGTTTTTCAAAACCTGCCAATATGTCGGCATCGGGCTCAACTTGCCAACTGGCGCCGCCGTTTCTCTTGGGCCAGTCGATAAAGCTCCAGATATTGGGGAAGCAGCCTATCCCAGGAAAAGTCCAGGGCCATGTTTTTCCACAGCAGGGTTTCCCAGGCCCGCCTGTCCCGGTAAAGGTCCAGGGCCCATTGCACCGCCTGCAGGAGTGCCTCCGGAGAATACGCGGAAAACTTAAAGCCGTTGCCTTCTCCGGTCTGGGGGATATATTCCCGGATGGTTTCAGCCAGGCCGCCGGTAGCCCGCATCACCGGCACCGTGCCGTAACGCAGGCAACAAAGCTGGTCCAGACCCCCGGGTTCATAGCGGGAAGGCATTAAGAAAATGTCGCTACCGGCGATGATCTGATGGGTTAACTCTTCAGAATAGCCGATAAACAGGCCGATCCGCTTCGGATGTCGCACCTGGATTTCCTGTAATTGATACTGGTGGCGCTCTTCTCCGATACCTTGGAGCACAAACCCCACCTCCAGCCGCATCAGATCTTCCAGAATATTCTCCACGAGATCGATCCCTTTGCGTTCCACGAGGTGCGTGTTCATGCCGATAAGGGGGCGGTCCAGGGGCAGGTCCAGGCCGAAACGGGTCAACAGGTGGGCCTTGCAGGCCCGTTTCCCTTCCAGGTGATTCTTATCGTAACCGGAGGTCAAAAAAGCGTTATTTGAGGTATTCCAGCGGGAATAATCCACCCCTTCGGGGATACCGAAGAGTTCCGCAGCGCGTTCATGGAAAATGCCTTCCAGGCCGAAGCCGTATTCCGGGGTCAGGATTTCTTCCCGGTACCGGGCGCTCACGGTACTGAGCAGATCGGCGAAGACCAGGCCGCCTTTCATGAAATTGATCTTGCCGTAAAATTCCAGGGCCTTGGGGGACAAGAGCCCCCAGTCCAACCCGGTGAGCGAGAAATCGTGAGCGGGGAAAATGCCCTGGTATGCCGCGTTATGCACCGAATAGACTACCGGCGGGTGTCGATAGTGCGGCCGGTCCCGATAAAGGGTGTGGCCGTAAACCGGCACCAGCCCGGTCTGCCAATCGTGGCAATGGCAGACATCGAATTCCAATCCCAGGGCCGCGACCATCTCCACGACCGCCCGGCTGAAGAAAATGAAGCGCTCGGCGTTGTCCTGAAAATCACCGTAGCAGGTGCCGTAAAGGCCGTCGCGGTTATAGAGGGAGTCTTGGGCGATAAAGTAAAAGTCGAAATCCGGTTTCAAGGCGGTGTGGTAAACTTCCGCCTCCAGAGTCTTCATGGACAGGGGGATAGCCAGCCGGATTCCGGTGGAAGTGAGGGGACGTCCATGTTCTCTCGCTTCCCGATAAAGGGGGAGAACCACCGACACCCGGTGTCCTCCTCCCACCAGGGAAGAAGCCAGGCCATAAATGACCTCCCCTAGTTTGCCGGTCTGGGCAAACGGATAAGCTTCCGGGGTCGCCATCAAGATGAACATAGTTTTTTGGGGGTATTCAATTGACTCCAGTAGCCACAATATGTAGTATTTTTAGTTATGGAGGATTACCCCCGGACACTCTCGGAGTTCGAAGAAAAGGTTTCCTCGGAAGAGGCCTGCAGAGACTATCCCTTCCGATTGCGTTGGCCGCTGGGTTTGTTTAACCGATGGATTTTGGGCACACATCAGGGTGCTATAAGCCATGACCATCTTGATTATTACCTCGATGAATACACATTCCGTTTTAATAGGCGGACCAGCGGTTCCCGCGGGAAGCTATTTTATCGTTTAGTCCAACAAGCTGCTGCCATTGAACCGGCACCCTATCAAGCTATGATCGAAACGGTTAAAAGCAAAAAGTGCTTACACAAGATATAGTGGTAACTGGAGTCAGTTGAATACCCCCATAGTTTTTAATTGGAGCCTTTCTTGTCAAAGACTGCGTCATTCGGAAGTGAAACTTTTAGTCGTCAAGCGGCCCCCCGGTTATCACTTCTCTGCGTTAATAGTTTTACAGTTATTATAGAGGATTAAGCGCCGAAACATTGGTTATGGTAATTACGGGACATGACACTAAGCCATTATAATGTTTGCTTTAATTTGGTGGGCCATGTCCGCCCAAAATATCCGCATGGCTGACTGCTGACCGCTATCCCCGCACCAGCTCGGCGCTGTAAATAAAGGCGCCGTCCCGTTTGACCAGGCCCCCGTTTTGCCGCTCGAGAATCCAGCCGCTCTCTCCTTTCCCGCCGAAGGGGAGGCGTAGCGGCACGAAGAGGAAGTCCGGGTGGTCGAAGACCATGCCAAAAGTCTGGCTGAGGGTTTTCCTGGCCCCAGGGGGTGGAGTGCCGAAAAAGGACACTGAGAACGGGTAGCGGCTTTTCAGGACCTCCGCCACCGCCGCTTCGTCGCTCGGGGTTGGCACCAGAGCCAGGAAGGGACCGAAGAGTTCCAGGTTCGGAGGCTCGGGGGTCTCCACCAGGAAAGGTCCCTGCCACTCCCCCTCCCGGCGCGGCGGGACCAGGAAGCGCGGTTCTTTCAAGGCATCCAGTGCCCTGTCGACGAGTTTCCGGGTGCGTTCCACCTTTATGGGGCCGATCCAGGTATTGGGGTCCATGGGGACCCCTACCTTGATTTCCGGCATGCGTTCCAGGATCATTTGCCGGGCCTGCTCGTAAATGTCCCGGTGAATGTATGCTCTTTTGATGGTGGTGCAGTACTGCCCGCCGTTCAAAAAGGCCAGCCGGACCAGGGTGGGGACCGCCACCTCCAGGGGGGCGTCTCGGAAAAGAATGAGAGGGGGCAGGCCGCTGGGGCCGCCAAAAAAGAGTTTGTCAAAGGAGTGGGCCGCCCGGGCGAAAGTGTCTCCCACCGCGCCGCCCCCGGAGATGAGCATGACCCGCACCTGGGGGTCGGCGATGCACTGCTCGCCGAAGAGGCGATTATCCATGCCGGTCACCGCCTCGAAACAGGGAAAGGGAGCAACCGCTTCTGCGAGCAACCGGGCGGTGCGGGGGGTTTGGGAAGAGCAACTGAACCTAAACCGGTTGCCCCCAAGGATAGCCGCCCCCCCTACCCAAGCCAGCACCACCGGGGGAGCGTCGTAGGGGAGGATGTCGGCAACGGTGCCGTAGGGCGCTTTGCCTTCCACATAGGGGACTTCCATGGCCATGGTTTTCAGGTGTTGCACGGCCAGGTCCACTTCCATGTTGGCGCAGCGGCAAGGGGTGCCGATATCTTGCGTTGCGGCGGCCACCAGGGCCTCCCGGCGCGTCGCCAGGCGGTCGCTCAACTCGCTCAAAATCTGCAAACGTGCTCCGATTATTGGGTCCATAATAAAATCCTCCCAACCCCCTTTAGAAAAGAGGGGGATTTGCGATATTAACTAAGAAAATTTACGAAAGATTCCCATAGATTATGTTGAGAAGGTTCTGCAATGTTTCCAAATCGCTCTTGGTTAGACTGTTGGTCGCTTTTTCTATCATTTGCTGCGCGATGGGAAGCAGCTCCGCCTGCAACTTCTTCCCCTCCTTGGTGAGGTATAGGGCGTACTTTCTGCGGTCGTTGTGAACGGCCTGGCGAAAGATCAATCTCTTCCTCTCCAGGGCATCCACTATCCGGGTGACGTTGGGCTTGTCTTTGAAGAGCCGGTCGCCGATCTCCTTTTGAGAAATGCCCTCCTCTTCCCAGAGGACCCGCAGAATCGCCCATTGCTCTGCGGTTATATTGAATCCCTTATCCTTCAGGGTCCGCTGCAGGGCCGACTTCATCGCCAGGGCGGTGCGATAAATGAAAAAGCCGATGGACTTTTCGATGGAATATTGCTCTTTCATATGAGTTAACTCCAATTTAGTTAATATTATAACTACTCTGAATAATCAAGAGAATTTTTTATGATCTATAATCATTATAAATATCAGTATGTTATACTAGTGCCATCAGGAAAAATTCTCGGGAGAACGAAAATTATTATAGTTTATAAACTAACCATTAATTTGTTAACTATTTTCTTGACAACCCTGATTTGCTTGGTTTATTTATAGAACCAATAGGTTATTCCGCTGACTCAAAAGTCATTATGAATGTAGAGGCTCCTATTGGCTCTTTGACCACTTGCCGCACTTACCGGGAAATCAAGAGACGGCCTGGAGGAGCGGATGATAAGCCTGGATGACGTGTTGATGGTCGTTTTGCTGCCGGGGCTCTGGTTCATGGGGCTGTTGACCCTGGAGGGGCGATCCGGCTGGGGATGCGCATGTGCGGGAGGAGCTGATTAATCTGCCAAGCTTGGCGGTCAGGAACTGGTAACCGCTTCGGCGTCAGGGAATCCCAGCTTGCAGCGCCGGGGGTTTTGAAATTCTCTGAAGGGGAGCCGCCCGATGGAGACGAAAGCGCAGGGCGGCGAGAGAATCCCGGTGACTGGTCGCTTTGGGATTGAAGAGCCCTGACCGGAATGCCCTATGAAACGAAGGGACTATCATGCAGATCAAGAAAATAAAGTTATGATCAAGCCCAATATTCACTCAGTTCTCCGCAACCCGCAAATCTACACTTTTTGCAAACCATGGTTTTTCCAACCCCATAATTTGTCGGTAAAGGTTGGTGTCCAGCATCTGATTACCCCCGGGATTCCTTTCACAACAGCTACCCACCCACGACCAATTCGGAAGGACCTATTGATTAGGCAAGGTTCGTATTTTCGATTAGACTAACATAATTATTGACGGGTGGGCGGCTATCGCCCCTCTGGTGTCGCCTCCAAAATACGGGATGAAAACAAAAGTTTTAATAATAGCTTATCGACAGAGTGGAATTACACAAATATTCCGCCAGGCGGCAGTTGTGAGGTTGGCGCAGCTAGCCGCGAGTCTGGCGGATGAAGTGTGGGTCTTTATGACCGAGGAAATCTATCAGAGTTTAAAGAAAAACCGTGCCAGCCTCCCGGTATCGGTGGCCTCTCGCGTGATTTCTCTTGAGGAAATGTCGCGTTTGCCTGATGAAATCTCGTTTGAGCCCGATGAACCGGTGGCAATCTTAAAGGGGCACAGCGTCTGGGACCGCCATCTGCTGGATTCCTGGCTTACCAAAACCAGGCAGCGAGGAGAAGCCGATGCTGTGCTGGACTTTGGGGGAGTGGTTTCGGGGCAACTGTGCGGGGCTATAATACAGATGTGGTCCCAAGAGCCCCAAGAAGCTCCCGCAGTTCCATCCCGCTCGCTGCCTTATCTTCTCAATGGCGGGAAAGAGAGCGCCGCGACCGCGGAGGCGCTGTTAGTTGCAGCCCAAGCAAAGGCTACCAGAGAAAGGGATGGGGTTATAACCCGGGTGGTGGACCGGCGCCTTTCCCGGCAGGTCAGTCCATGGTTGGCCCGCTGGGGGGTCAGACCTAACTGGATTACTTTAACCGGTACCCTCATCGGTCTCATCGGAGCCTGGCTCCTTGCACAGGGGAACTACAGTTCCCATCTGCTAGGCGCCGCCCTGTTTCTCTCTGCTGTGGTCATAGATGGGGTTGATGGGGAAGTGGCGCGTCTTACCTTAAGTGAAACAAGTTTTGGCCACTATCTGGATATCGTCACCGACAACTTGGTCCATGCCGCGGTGTTTATCGGCATGGCAGTAGGCCTAAGTCGCGCCACTCATGATGTGAGCTATCTTTATGCGTTGATGGTCATGTTAGGCGGGGTTGGCCTTTGCGGCCTGTCGGTGTATCTGGTCCTCCAGAGAACCGGGGATCTGGGGTCGGAGTTGCAGCCCCAGGCGACTCGCTGGCTGTCGTGGCTGGCAAACCGTGACTTCGCGTATCTGGTCTTCCTGCTCGCCCTGGTAGATCGACTCGCCTGGTTCCTCTGGGGCGCGATGATCGGAAGCTACCTCCTCTTCGCTTTCTGCCTCTTGATCCTGTGGCGATTTTCCCTGAAGAGGCAGGGTTCAAGGAGTTCATAAGGCTATTAACCCTAACGCCGGCTTGCCTTACCCGGCAGGACTGCGCCGGTCGATGGCTGTTTTTTTCCGACACACACTTTAATGAACCTGGATAATGCGCTAAACTTATGGTGGATTTATATTCGATCAGTTGACCCTTGGTTAGACGATTGAGGCGCCGGAATTGCGGCCAAACAGGCAAGACCCACGCCGGCCCAGGTGAGTTCGCGAATCCGCCGCACCAGCCCAAAGCTTAGACCCGCCACCGGCGAAAGCCCCAGACTCATAAAAATCAAGACCTTGCCTCCCTCCTGAGTTCCCAATTTCGCCGGAATGAAAAACAAAACCATATCCAGAAAGATGGACAGGGTCTCCACCGTTACCGCAGTAGCTGGATCAATGGGTAGGCCCATGAAATGGAATATCAAAAAGACTTCCAGGCTTCCCAAAGCCCAAGCCAGGCTGAAAAGGCCGATGGAAGCCCAAAAAGCTCTCCGGTTGCCAAGAAGATAGGCGCCGATATAGCCGTCCAATTCTTCCAGTCCGTCACCATGCAGATAAGGGCGAAGCCGCGCCGGCAGCCAGGTCCCCAAGCAGCGGGACATTTTTCCGAATAATCCCCGTAACAGCCCCCAAAAAAGCAGGCCTAATAATAACAGGCATCCTGTGAGACCACCCCAGAGCCAGGGGACCAATTCCGGCTTTAGAGACGCGAAGGGTGCGGCCAAAAGCAGACCCAGGGCGATAAATAGCGCCTGACCCAGAAATTGGTTGAATTTGGCCAGGGTGACGGATGCTGCCCCTGCCATGGCGGGAATATCCTGACGCAGCGAGTTAAAGCGCCAGATTTCTCCCCCCACCGTGCCGGTGGGGACCAGATAGTTCAGGCCGTCCCCGGCCAGACGCATTTTCAGCAGACGCCAGAATTTCACGATGCGGTGGTCCCGTGGAAAGGCATAATTCCAGCCCGCAGTGTTGGCCAGAATGGGAAGGGTTTCCTGGCCGATGATGAACACCCACCCGACCCCGATCTGGCGCAGGTGTTCCAATACCTGCCGCAGGCCGAGACCGAACAGGAGGGTAACCAAAATCACCCCCCCCAGAACAGTCAGGATCAGGTTCAGGTTGAGATTGCCCAGGCGAGTCATTGGCAGGTCAGGCTGAGCCACTTGCCACCCGCCTGGTGGGAATCGTAGGCCAGGCGAATCAGCCGGCTACAGATTTCAGCCTCTCGGAAGTTCCGGCCTCGGATCCCGGCATCCGAGATTTCTTCCATAAATTCCCGGAGAACCCCCGCCATCCACTGGGGGTGATGGGAGCCGGCGGACAGTTTTTCAGGAAAGGGGTGAGATTCCAAGATATTATTATTAGTTGTGCGAATCAGCTGGTCATCCGCCAGGATGATTTCTCCGGAATTCCCTTGAAGCCGGCCGCGATTGCTGCGCTGGGGAGCCTGCCAGGTGAGAAACAGGCGCGCCTCGCAAGTACTGAACTCAATATCCACCTCGGCCTCGACTTCGGCTCCGGCTCCTGGCGGATTCAAGAGGCGGGCTTTGACGGCTCGGGGTTCCCCGCCGGCCCAGGCCATGAGCAGGTAGAAAGCATGCCAGCCATGATCCACCAGAATGCCCCCCAGGGAGTTGGCCGGATCCTGCCGCCAGGATGAGAGTCCCCCGCCCATGGAAGAGGTGCGATGAACCTCCCAGGTTAATTTCCGGGGCGAGCCAATGGCTCCGGCCTGCATTTGTTCCAGAGACAGGGATAGCAAGGGAGCATATTTCCAGTTGTGCACCGTGACTAAAGCGGTAGAACTTCGGGCCATGGCTTGGTTAAGTTGTCGCCATTCACCGGGCGAAAGCGTCAGGGGTTTTTCGCAGAGCACATGCAAGCCGCGTTTTAAGGCGGCCAGCACCAGAGGTGTATGCGCATGGGGAGGTGTGCAAATATCCACAAAATCCAACTCCGGCTCTCCCAGGAAAAGAGCCTCCATATCCGTATAGAGGCGGATTTGCGGAAGCAGGGCCCGGCATCGGTCCCGGCGTTCCGGCAGAGGATCGGCCACTGCCACGACCCGAAACTCCGGGTGATTTTGCAAAGCCGGCAGGTGGGCCAGTTCGGCCACCTTGCCAAACCCTACGATGGCTCCCTTTAAAGGACGATCAATAATATGACACCTCCCGCTCAATATAACCGAACACTTCATCCAGGATGGCCACCCCGGTCTCGGCCTCTGCCTCGGTAAGGGAAAGGGGCGGGTTGATCCGGAAATGGGGCGAGTAATTCATGGCCAAAAGACCCCTCTTCAGAGATTCCCGATAAATGATTTCACATACCTTATTGTCCAGAGGTTCCTTGCTGCGTCGGTCTTTTACCAGTTCCATGCCGATCATCAACCCACGTCCCTGCACCAAGCCGATGAATGGGTATTTTCCCTGTAATTCCTGAAACTTGCTCAGCAAGAGGGCTCCCACCTGGTCAGAGTTCTCCACCAGGTTCTCCTCCAGGATAGTTTCGAGAGTGATCCAGGCGGCGGTGGCCGCCAGGGGGTTGCCGCCGTAACTGGAAGAGGCAGATGAGGGATTGGAGTAAGGCTTGGCCGACATGACCGTCCGGCTGGAGATCAGACCGCTCACCGGGAAGCCGTTCCCCATGCCCTTGCCGATGGTCATGATGTCCGGCGTCACCCCGAAGTGTTCCACGCCAAACAACCGTCCGGTGCGCCCGAATCCGGTAAGCATCTCATCGGCTATCAGCAAGGCCCCGTGGTCTTTGGCGAGTTGGGCCAATCCGGGTAAGAACTCCGGCGGCGGCACGATATTCCCCGCGGTGCCCTGGATCGGCTCGACGAGAATTGCGGCCAATTCGCCGGTAGTATTGAGTTTGATGACCTGACGGGCAAAATCAAGGCAATGGATGCCGCAGGCCGGATATTCCAGGCCGAAGGCACAGCGGTAACAATCGGCATAAGGAGTAAGAGCCAGGCCGGGGTGCAGCGGGCCCCAGTGTTGTTTGAAAGTGCTGCCCATCAGGCCAAGCACTCCACCGGTTTTCCCATGAAAGCCTCCCCAAAAGGCCAGGACCTCAAATTTTTTCGTATACGATTTGGCCAGGCGAATGGCCGCCTCAACGGCTTCCGACCCGCCGGAATAAAGTTGCGTGAGGCCGAGGTCCCCCGGAACTTGGGAAGCCAGGCGGGTGAGAAACTTTACCCGGTTTTCGCACGTGAAACTGCCGACTGTCACTTTGTTGAGCTGATTGGTCAACTCCGCGATATAGCGGGGATGACTGTGCCCAAGCGAACAGACGCCGATGCCGGCCATAAAATCCAGGTACCGTCTGCCATCCACATCGGTGAGACCGCGACCTTCCCCCCGATGGAGGACCAATTGGGACAGGAGGGCTAAATTCTGGATGCCGGGAGAAATGACCTTCTGTTCAGCGAGGAACAAATCCAGGGATCGAGAGTGAGAATCTGCGTTAGAGGGTCCAGAGGCATTCCACATGACGAGCGATCTCCTGGGCCGCGGCTTCCCGACAGCGAGAAAAGCTGGGCCAGTCATTTAAGTCTATGAGCATTAGGAGCCCTTCCGGGGTCTGGATGACGTCTCCCCCGAAAACCTCAAGTCCAATAAGGCGGGCGGCGCGTCCGGCCAGAGCTTTCAGGGGATTAATTAAAGGGCCATTCACCGGTTCACCCGTGGCCGACCAAAAAGCCTGGAAAAAGCGGCCCGGGCCCACGGCATAAAATTTGATTTCCTCACCAGGCACATGTTCTTGCCATACCAGGCCGTCAAACCGACGGCGGGTGAAATCGCCCACTGCGGCCTGGGCTTCTGCCAAGGTACGCACCTGAACGACATCCCCAGGGACTTCCGCATGAACCTCGGGCCTTTTCAGCCATCCGGGTCCGGGAAATTCCCGGGGCCAGCGAACCCGGGTTTCTTTCAAGGTAAAGAACCTGGTGGCCGGATAGGGAACCCCTGCTGGGGCCAGCAAAGGAAAGAGATTGCGGCGATAACATCGCAGCACGGCCTGGGGAGAATTGATCAGCGGCAGCCCAGCCCTTTCCCAAAGAGACAGGCGTCCCAAAGCCTCGGGGCCCTGGGCCAGGTGCAGGATTCCGGTGGCCCGCGGCGGCTCGGAAGGGAGGTCGCTGGCAGACAGATACCTGACCTCGCAACCCCGGGCGGCCAAGCCCTGCAGCGCTTCCTCCAAAATGGCGGCATCGGCCTCCACCTTGCCTGGTGACAACTCCTTTTCCCGGTAAATGCCGTAAATCAAAGGGGCCATGGCAGGGTTCCGGTACTTAAAAGAAGTTCGCCGCGCTCGATGTCCGCCGGGCAATCCACATCCACGGCGGGGCCCACGTCAACCCCCATCAAAGGATAATTATCCCGAGCCAGCATTGCCAGGAATTGCCGCAAGGCTCCCAGCCCCAACTCCCGGGCCCGGGGTTCATAGGCAAACACCTGGGGGTGAAAATAGTAGCATCCGGCAGTGATGAAGGGGCTAACTTGAGGCTGGCCCACGGAGATCACGCGGCCTTGAGACCCAACCTCTACATAAAGGGGGGATTCATCCTCCTGAAAGGAGGTGAGCCCCAGCACTCCCAAGGCCGGGGCCGCCTGGGCTTGGGAGACAAAGCGGCTCAAGGCCCCTTTCGCCAGGATCGCATCCACCGTAAGCAATAAGAAGGGGGTATCTAGATAGGGTTTGAGCGCTAACAGGCTCTCCAGAGAATTGGGGCTGTCCCAGACCAGCAAATCTATCGGCAGGGGCCAAACATTGCCTTTAATATATTCTGCCACCTCCGGGAATACTGGAGTAGTGATCACTGCCCCCCTTCGGGCGCTGGCAGCCGCGGCCTCTTCCAAGGCCCGCCCCACCAAGGTGCGGCCCCCTACCTTAACCAGGGGCTTAGGAATTGTGATCCCCCCCTGAGCCAGACGGCGGCCCCGACCGGCGGCAATGATCCCCACTTTCATGACAGCAGGTCCTCCAAATCGCCCAGGCTGCTGATCTGATAGTCGGCCAAGGCTGGGTCAAAGTCAGACGGCAAAGGGGCAGACATGGCGTCGTTACGGAGCCAGATGGTCACCAAGCCTACCTGCTTGGCCGGGCGGATATCCTGATTATATGAATCCCCCACATAAGCCACCACTGCCGGAGCAAGGTCCAGGCGGCTCAGAGCCAGCCGGAATATTGCTGCATCCGGCTTTCGCACCCCCACCTCGTGGGAATCCGCGAGGGCCATAAGTGATGGCTTGATCCCGGCTTCAGCCAAGACGCGGGCGGCATTGCCATAGGAATTGGTGACTACCCCCAGACGGAACCGCTGGGTCAAACGGGAAAGGATCCTGGCATTCCGATGCATGGTTTGGAGGCAGGAGGCCAAAAATTTCTGCACCAGGGCGCGGTGTATTTCGGGCCTTTCGACCTTGAGAACCGCCAGTTGCCGGCTTACATGCAAATCAATTAAACCGGCCAGATTCAGGTCGGCCACCCGAGGGTCCTGTAAACAGTAAGCTTCTGCGTCATAAAACGCGGTCTTCATCTCTTCCCAGGCAACCCCCGGCAAATATTCTTGATAAAGCATGTAGAAGCGATTGAGCCAATGTTCGCCGTCGGCATCCAGGGTACCCCCCAGATCGAAGAGAATTCCTTGCAGATTTTTAAAAAGTCGAGGCGTCATAATCAGGCCATGGAGAGAAAAGATGCGGAGATTGATGGGTGTCTCTGCCATCAAAGGGCAAAACTAACCATTTTTCCGCTTTTTCAACGTGTGCCAAGCCCAGGGCTCCCACCCAAACAGGGGTTTGAGAGACGGTGCGGATCGGGCCTTTTGATCCTCCAACACCCGCAGCAGGGCGGGGAGAATTGTCAACGCCGCCAGCAAGACGCTTAGGCTACCCACGGCAGCCAGCAGGCCCAGGCTGAAGACTCCCCGGTGCCCGGATACCATCAAACTCCCGAAACCTGCGGTGGTAGTCAAAGCGGCCAGGGCCACACCTTTGGCGGTGCTGGCCGGGAGGGTCATGGCCCGGGCCGACTTTTCCAATTGCCAGCGGGTTAAGATGATTATCCCGAACTCGGCCCCCTCACCTAAAATAAGGGGCAGGAAGAGGACATTCGCCTGGTTGAAGCTTATGTCCAGGAGCCACATCAGGTTAAGGGTCCAACCGGTCCCCACCAGTAAGGGGGTTAAGGCCAGCAAACTCAACTTCAGGTTGCGAAAGAATAACAACAGCATGAAGGTGATGGCCAGCAAGGCTATTCCCGCAGCCCAGACACAGGCATTGCGGAAGGCGGAATTAAAGACGTAAAGCATTACCGGGTCCCCCACCACGTTGGGGTCTATCTTTCGAAGATCCTGGACAAAATGCTTCAGATTATCCAGATCCCAGATATCGGTGGACGGGAAGATCTGCATGATAAAAATGCCCGTGGGGCTGACAAAGCGTTGGCGCACCGGTGGCGGCAAATTCGCAATCCCGGGAAGGTCAGCATTGAGGTTGGCTCTCAACAGCTGCCATTTTTCCGTGAGGTCGACGCAGAACAGCTTTTCAAGGGCGGACAGGCGCGAAGTCACCTGGGGGTGCTGAACCGGATCCAGAAGAGGCAGGATCCGGGAAAGGAGCAGGTTGACATCCTGCAATTGTTTCCGGGCGCCTTCGTCTTCCGATTCCCCCAAGCCTTCCTGGGCCTGGGACATTTTGAATTTGATCCGTCCCAAGATTGCGGCCAGGTCTTCGGCGGAGGAAACAGATGTGGGGGCGGCGGAAATATTTACTTGGGTTAACGGCCTCAACTCCCGGATCATGGGAAGCTTTTCCTGGGGATCATCAGGCAGGAAGGATAGGATGGATTCCACCCTGGAGACGCTGCTTAAGCCTTTCAGGGCCTTGGTCTTTGCTTGGAGTTCTTTGAGGGAATTGGCGGTCATGATCCCGTAAACACTGGAATAGCGCGAACCTTCCAGAAGTTTAAGCTCCCACACCACGGATTCGGTTTGTGAATTTTGTAAGTTGAGAGGGTTTAAATCAAAAGGCACCTTTAACAGGCTGATGACCCCCAATGCCGCCAGCCCCAATCCCAAAGTTAGGACTATTCCAGGTCGTTGCCACCTGAGGAAGGGGAA
Organism: Deltaproteobacteria bacterium; assembly: GCA_030655955.1. Taxonomy (GTDB): domain Bacteria; phylum Desulfobacterota; class Desulfobaccia; order Desulfobaccales; family 0-14-0-80-60-11; genus 0-14-0-80-60-11. Next base: position 7,723 of record JAUSOZ010000025.1, on the reverse strand, counting down.
GGGATGCGGTTTTCCCTGGGGTTCCGGCCCCTGATCACCGGTTTTGCACTTTTCGACAACTATAACCAATGCCGGCTGCACCACCAGGGTGACCAACAGCATCACGATAATGCCCATGAACAGAATCAGGCCCAGCTCCGCCAGGCCCTTGAAGCCGGTGAACAATAAGGGCAGAAAGGACACCGCGGCCGCCAGGGCGGCATAGACGATACCCGGGGCCGCATGTCTTTGAGCGCTTGACAGGTTCTCTAACCCGCAACGCCTGGCCCCGCCCTGCTCCTCTTCTAAACGGCAAAACCAGTGGACGCCATAATCAATGGTGATCCCCAACATGAGGGGGGTGAAAATCATGGAAAGGATGTTCAGATGACCCACTACCAAAGTGACCAGCCCGAAGGTGCAACAGAGACCGATAATCAGGGCCAACCCTTCCACCGCCGTGCGCTTCAAACTGCGGAAAAAGATGATGAGAAGCAGTACCTGGCCCAGAAGAGACAGCCAGGTAGCGAGGGTTATGTCCTGCATAGCCCCCGTCATTTCATCATCTTCCAGAGCTTCGGGACCGGTTACCCCCACCTGGATATCCGGAAAATCAACCTTAAGCTGAGCCACGGTTGTCCGCAGTCGGTTGAGGGCTCGTTGGGAGACAGTGTAATCTCCTTCCCGGGTGGTCACCAAAAAGAGGAGATACTTGTTTTGGGTAAAAAAGTAACCTTCTTCCTGGAAATCACCGAAACCCTGAGGCAGAAGGGCATTAAAAAAGGAGAGCTGCTCCCTCTGACCTGTCAAACCTTCATGAAATTGTTTCAATACGGAATTCAATAAGCCCAGATTCGGAAGCTTTGCATCCTGTGGTTCCTGAAGAAAACTGGTAAAAAGCTCCCCAATCATGGATTTGGTGATCTCCTGGTTGAGACCCCGGAAAAAACAAACCAGGCTTGGATCTGCAGCCAATTGCGTGATCATGGGGCGATGGTTCGCGAGTTGCTCTTTGAGCTTAGCCAGTTCCTCGGGCGCCAGATAGAAAAGAGCGAAAGATTTTAATCTTTCCGGATCGATGCGATAAAACAACTCGGCGAAATCCTCAGGATACCGGCGCATTTCTGAAGCCAGGGCCTCGGCGAAGGCGATGGACCGCTGCCTCTCGGGGCTGGCGATGACCACAACTAGGCCATCCTTAGTGCCAAATTCTCGTTCCAGCCGCTCTTTCATGGCAATGAGATGTTTATCGCTGGCGACCAGGTCGGTTCGTTTGGTCAGGAAGGACAAATGATGAATTGTGTAAAAGACCGACAGCCCGGAGAGCAAGAGGGAGATGAAGATGATTGGCCAGGCAACCCGGCTCAGCAAGAAGATCCAGGAGTTGTAGATCAGGGCAAATCTTCTTTTAAGAGACAACGATGTTTCCTTGACTGGCAGCAACCAGGGAGAACAAATGCCAAGGAGTTTCCCGGGAGCTTTTGGGGATCACCCAGACCACCGGCGCCCGGTTTCTCCTCTTGGCTTAAATTTAAGTTAATAATTCTTTAAATCAAGCTGAGCTATCTTTCGCATTGTAGCCTGAAATAAGGCAGTTGATGGGGCCGTTCGCTTCATTGGATTTTATTTAGCCGGGGGGGTGCTGCTCACGGGCTGGACGGCCCGGCCCGGCGTGATGTCTTTCTCGGGTTTGCCCTCCGCCGGCAGATTCCGGCGGAAAGCGCCGGAGGACTTGTCCAACTGGGCCACCGCCAGGTTGTAGCCATAGAGGGCCAAGAGGTAGTCGCCTCGGAAGGAGCCGAAGCGCTCAAAGGCCTGGAAGATGTCTTCCATTTTGCCTAATCCCATATCGAAGTTGCTGAAGGAAGTGACCAGCCAGCGGCGGGCATTGATATAAGCCTTCTCCATGCCCAGGGAACCCTTGTAATTTTCCTGGACCTTGCCGTAATCCCTGGCGACCTCCACCGGGATGCCCATGAGGGCATGCTTTTCGGTGTGCCGTAATTGCTCAAGTTCCGCCCGGGCCTGGCCGATCTTGGCTTTCAGGATACCGAAATCAAAGTGCCACTTGGCCCCCACCATGGGCACGGCGCCGTTATCATTAAAATAATCATTAACGTACGGGTCAGGGTTATAGTCCCGGCCCGCGGCCCCGGCCACCTGGCCCACCACCGCCAGGAAGAACGACGGATAGCGGTCGGCCTTGGCTGCGTCCACCAGCAATTGCCGGGCCACCAGGCCGCTCTTGAGCTGGGAGAATTCGGGCCGTAGCTCCAGGGCCAGCCGGATGTACTGGTCCAGGCCGCCCGGGGACGTTGGCGCCGGCAGTTCCTGGGGCACCCGGAAATCCTGGCTGGGTCCATAGCCGACCAGGGCTTTCAGGGCCATATAGGCTACCTTGGCGCCTTCTTCCGCCTGGGCCGCAAATTTTTCCACCCCGCCTTCATACATGGCCAGGCGGTACTGGTCGCTCTCCTTGACGTTGGGCGAGTTGACCCGGAGGAGGCGGGTAATCCGTTCCCGGGCATCCCGCAGGTAGGTGCGGGCGTCGCCAACCGCCTCCTTGCCCTGGTTGGCCAGGATGAGGCCGTAGTACGCCTGGGCCACCTGGACCGTGACCTCGCCCTTCTTGAGGTCCACCCCGGCCTTTTTGACCTCGATGTTCTTGGCCGCGGCTGATTCCCGGTAGGCGATTTTGCCGAAGGTGTAGAGCGGCTGGACGAGAGAGAACGTCAGGTTGCCAAAGACGTTCATGCCGTGAAGCTTGTCCTTGGGGTCCGGATAGAAGAGGGTTTTGCCCTCGCCGACCGAACGCACCTCGCCCCGCCGGGCATTGGGGACCACCCCACCCGTGGCAAGGGCATCGAATTGCGGCCAGCGGTAGCCGTGGGCCTCATTTTTCTGCTCCTGTGCCAAAGTCACTTCGCTCTTGGTGGCTTTGACTTCGTGGCTGTAATCCAAGGCCATGACGGTGAGTTGTTTCAGTGTCAGCACCGGAGTTTCGGCGCCGCTGGCCGCCAATGGCGCCAGCAAGACGGCCAGGCCCATGATTAATCCCCCTAAACGGACTCTGCGCTTCATCTCTTCCCCCCATTTGCACCCGATAAGCATGGTAATTTCGTATCGACCTGCCTCTCCACCGATCCAATGCGAAATCATAGGGCAGTTCGCCTGTTCCTGCCCAAATCGTTGCTTAAAGCCTCTCCTTCCGAGTCCTTCAGTGGAAAATATACTTTGGAAGCGGGCCAAACCTGATCCTGCCGCTTAAATCAAAAGAGCTGCACTGCCGCGAAAAATTTGGATCAATAGAGGGATCGCCTTGGGTTTATCTTTCCCGCCGACCGGCGATAAACTCTTCCACCCGTCGGCAAGCCTCCTCATCTTCCAGAGGTTCGAGAGGGTGCTTCATGGTATAAGCGGAGATGGAGGTAAGGGGGCCGGCGATACTCCGGTCCCTGGCCAATTTGGCGCAGCGCACCGCGTCAATCATGCAACCCCCGCTGTTGGGAGAGTCCTCCACCGATAACCTGATCTCCAAATGTACCGGAGCCCCTCCGAACCCCCGGCCTTCCAGACGCAGGAAAGCGATCTTGTTATCCCGCTGCCAAGGAACGTAATCCGAGGGGCCGATATGAATGTTGTTTCTTTCAAAGTCGACAGGCAGCAAGCACAGGACCGCTTCGGTTTTGGATTGTTTCTTGGTGGCCAGGCGGTCCCGATTGAGCATATTTAAAAAATCGGTATTGCCGCCGATGTTAAGCTGGTAAGTGCGGTCAGCCCGCAAGCCCCGCTGGCTGAACAGGTGGACCAGGGCGCGGTGTAAGATGGTGGCCCCCAACTGGCTCTTCACATCATCCCCGATCACCGGTATCCCTGCAGCGTGAAACCTGGCCGCCCACCGCGGATCGGAAACAATAAAGGCAGGCATACAGTTGATAAAAGAGACGCCAGACTTGAGACAGCAATCGGCATAATACCGGGCTGCCTCCTCAGACCCCACCGGTACATAATTGAGGAGAACCTCCGCCCCGGTTTCCTTAAGCACCTCAACAACAGACACGGGTTCCTGGTTCGCCACCACAAAGGTCTGTTCCGGCGGATAATTCAGCATATGGGGGGAGACGCCATCCAGCACAGGCGCCATCTGCACTCTAACTCCAGTGGGACTCATTCCGTCTATCAGGCGATAACAGCAATTGGGCAAGGCGAAGATGGCTTCCTCCACCGCTCGCCCTACTTTTCGCGCATCAATATCGAAGGCTGCTACTACCTCAATGTCTCCAGGCCCATAGCCGTTGATATCAGGATGCATGAGTCCGGTAAGCCCATCTTTTCCCTTCCCCGAAGTGCGCCGATAATATTCCACCCCTTGGATGAAAGCACTGGCGCAGTTTCCAATCCCCGCGATCGCAACCTTAATTTTTTGCATTGTTCCCCATCACCCATCCCTAAGTCGAGGTTCTTAGTGCATTAAATTCGGATTCGGTTACCAAAATCAACAATAACGAAGATTTTTTTAAGATTTTTAATTGGAGCCTTTCTTGTCAAAGACTGCGTCATTCGGAAGTGAAACTTTTAGTCGCCAACCGCCCACCCCGTTATCACTTCCTTGCGTTAATAGTTTTACAGTTAACATCTTAACCACAAAATTAAAAAAAATTACTTAAAGATTCCCATAGATTATGTTGAGAAGGTTCTGCAAGGTTTCCAAATCGCTCTTGGTCAGACTATTGGTCGCTGTTTCTTGCACTTGCAGCACGATGGGAAGCAGCTCCGCCTGGAGCTTTTTTCCCTCTTTGGTTAGGAATATGGAATACCTTCGGCGATCGGTGGGCTGGCGAAAGATTAATCCTTTCCTCTCCAGGGCATCCAACATCCGGGTGACATTGGGCTTGTCTTTGAAAAGTCTGTCGCCAATCTCCTTTTGAGAAAGGCCTTCCTCTTCCCAAAGGACCCGCAAAATCCCCCATTGCTCGGGGGTTATATCAAATCCCCTATCCTTCAAGATCCGCTGCAGAGTTGACTTCATCTTCAAGGCGGTGCGATAAATGATAAAACCGATGGATTTGTCGATGGAGTATCTGTTTGTCATATGAGGAGCCCTGAATCTAGTTAATATAATAACTACTCAGAATAATCAAGAAAATTGACATCATTTAATTATAGCTGCAAAACCAATAGGTTATACCAGGGCTCGTCCTTTAAATCCGTGAACAAAATCTTAGGCTATAAAAATACCAGGCGCGAGCGGAAAATTTTTCTAAAGTTTATATCAGTAGTGTCCGAAGTGTCCGACATACATGGCAGGGGTTCAGGGTTTTAGGGCGAGCACTTCCCGCCATATAAGTGTGCACATGGAATCTTCTTAATCTGCAGGATTTCCCTTCCAAAAGGGAATCTTTGGTGGCATAGGCTTTCAGCCTGTGCTGGCGCAAGCTGAAGCCTGCGGCTGCATTTTTCATTTTCCATTGGAGCCGAAAATGCAAAATTCTTGCCGCCCACAAGTTCATATATTAACCATTAGTTCGTGAACAATTTTCTTGACAACCCTGATTTCCTTGGTTTATTTATTGAACCAATAAGTCATTCCGCTGACTCAAAAGTCATTATGAATTTTGAGGCTCCTATTGGCTCTATGACCACCTGCCGCACTACCGGGAACCCAAGAGACGGCCTGGAGGAGCGGACGACGAGCCTGGATGACGTGTTGATGATTACCTTGTTGCCGGGGCTCTGGTTCCTGGGGCTGTTGACCCTGGAGGGGGTGATCCGGCTGGGGATGCGCCTGTGGCAACTTAGGAGTCCGCTTTGCCAGCCGTTTTCATCGGCTACCCCGGTTGGCCAAAATAGCTTGAAAAAGAGTGATAGGTCGCAGTCATTATGGATTTATCTATCAAGTTTACCAAGAAAGAACTGGTAACCGCTTTCCGCACCAAGGAAATCCTGGCTGCGGCGCAGCAGGTGATGGAGCTCCGGGGAGTCGAGGCGGCCACCATGGACGAGATCGCCGCGGCCGCCGGGGTGGCCAAGGGTACCCTTTATCTCTATTTTCAGGGCCGGGAGGACCTGGTGCAGGCCATCATGTCCCAGGTCTGCGAAACCCTCCTGCGAGATCTTGAGGGTATTGTGGAGTCCTCGAGTTCCCCCACGGAAAAATTAGGCGCTATCGTAGCCTTACTCCTTAAGCATTTGGAACGGGAACGGGTCTGGTTCCCCATTTATGCCCGGGACTTACTGCGGGGTGAGCGGGGGGAGAAAGGGAGACCCCGTCCCTATATTCATGACCTGGAGGAGAAATTTGTGGCCCTTCTTACGCGCTTTTTTGCTGAAGGCAGCGACACCGGCAGGTTCATTCAGGCCGACCCTCGACTTCTCGCTTTTTTGCTTCGGGGACTGGTGCGGGCCGTAGGCTATTACCAGATGTTGGGAAAGCGGGAAGACATCGTCCAAGAGGCCTTGCCGGTGCTGGTAACCTTGCTCTCTTCCGGCTTGGGGCGGCAGCCTGAGGCAACGGAGGCCCCTGCGACATGACTTTCCGAAATTCCTACCGCCCGCTACTCTTAGCCCTGACCATTTGCGGCTTGACGTGCATCTCGTCTGGGGCGGCCGATATCCCCGGCGCCATTAATCAGAAGGTCGTCGCCCCAAACAGCTCCTCCCCGGCCGGCGTGACACCCGGCGCCCTGGACCTGAAGGAAGCCCTGCGCCTGGCCTGGAAGGCCAACCCCAATTTGCAGATCAGCCGCCTTCAGGCCCTCATCGCCGGCGAGGAGGTGGTCCGGGCCCGGTCGGGGCTGCTGCCCCAGGTCAAGACCCAGGTGGGGCAAACCATTTATGATGATCCCCTGAAGTTCAGCTTCACGGGGGGGGCCAGCTTTCCCCAGACCAACCGGAATTTCTGGAGCAGCCAGACCTCCGTGAACCAGTTGCTTTTCGACTTCTGGGGCACCCCTTCCCGATATATGGCGGCCGTCAAGGGACAGCAGGCCAGCCTCCTGGACACGGCCCAGACCCGGGACGACGTTTTTCTGACGGTGGCCCAGGGGTACTTCAAGACCCTCCGGGCTAAAAAAATGGTGGAAGTGGCGAAGCAGGAGGTCTTCGATCTCAAAGAACACCTCCGCATCGCCCAGGATCAATACCAGTTCGGCGTGGTCACTTTCAACGACGTCCTCCAGGCCAAGGTGTCCCTGGCCGACGCCGAGCAACGCCTAATCGTGGCCGAAACCGACTACATCGACATCCGCTCGACGCTGAACAAAGCTTTGATGCTGCCCGTGACCGCGGCCACGGTCCTGAAAGATGAGAAAGTCGACCTCAAGGCCTGGGCCCTGGGAGAGGTTACAGACGCCGCCCTGAAGCACCGGAGCGATCTCAAGGCATCCAAGGAGCGCATCCAACAACAGGCAAAGGTGGTGACGGAGACCCGGGCCCAGTTCTTTCCCCAGTTTGGCGTTCAGGGGGGGCATACCTATCAGGTAAACAATAGCCTGCTGCACAATCACCAGTGGTTCGTCATATTCGGCATGAACTGGAACATCTTTTCCGGGTTGGACACCAAGGCCGCGCTCTCCCAGGCCAAGCTCAAGGTGCAGCAACTGCAGGAACAGCATAAGGATATGAATGAGCAAGTCCAACTGGACGTCCAGAAAGCCTATCTCAAGATCAAAGAAACCGTTGATCGGATCAAGACCACGGAGACCGCGGTGACTCAGGGCGAGGAAAATCTGCGCCTCAACGAAGA
>JAUSOZ010000020.1 GCA_030655955.1 Deltaproteobacteria bacterium | reverse complement strand
GCCAGCCCCGGCAAGGCGGAGGTCCAGTCGTCCGGTTCGGCTGGGGCCGTAAAACGGCGCAATTTCTCGGGCCACAGGTCCCCCGGCATTTGGGCTACCCGGGCCAGGGTGGCAAGGGATTGAGGCCCCCAGGGACCCCGGAGGGCCGCGGCCCAGGCCACCTCGTCCTGGGGCCGGGTCAGGGCTCGGGCCAGATTGTGCAGATGGGCCACAGTGCGGCTCTCGATTAGCTTCAGGCCCTCCCGGACCCGGACCGTCAGCCCGGCATCATTTAAGGCCTGGAGATACCGGGGCAGATGCTTGCGGGTGAAGAGCAGGATGCCGATGGTCTCGTCTTTTCCCAGGCTGGCCCGGGCCTGGGCCACCTGCCGGGCGAGCCAGCGGGCCTCGAGTTCCCGGGCCGCCAAGTCGCTCTCCCCGGCAAACAGCGTGAGAGACGGGGCGGGTCCCTCGGTTGCCCCGGGGCGGGACTCGGCCCGATGGAACATGGCCCCGGCGGCGCCGCCTTTCATGACGGTGGACCCGAAGACCTCGTTGGCCCAGGTAATCAGGGTTCGGGTGGCCCGGAAGTTGGTGGTCAGCGTCAGGGGCGTCAGCGGCAGGGGTTCGGAGCCGCCGCAGGGCAGGCCGTTCCGGGAGGCCATGAACAGGCGCGGCTTGGCCTGGCGCCAGCCATAGATGGACTGCTTGGGGTCGCCCACTACCATCAGGGTGCGCCCGGCGCCTGCCTGCCAGCCGGCCATCAAACGGCAGAGCAACTGCATCTGGTTGACGCTGGTGTCCTGGAATTCGTCCACCAGGAGGTGTTTGAGGCGGTAATCCAGGCGGAGCATGACCTCGGTGGGGTCGTCCTCGGTGAGGAGATTCAGGGTCGCGGCCTCAAGATCGATGAAATCCAGGGCCCCCTTCCGGGCGCAGAGTTTTTCATAGACGCTCAGGGCTTCTCCCACCAGGATGACCAGGTCCTGGAGCGCTGCGGCTTCTTCGGGAGACGCCCCGGTAGGGGTCAGGTTGCGGCACTGCTTCAGAGTTCTGGTTACCGTGCCGGGCAGGTCCTGAATCAGGGGAGACCATTTTTTTTGGTCAAAGCCCTCGGGAAACCCGTCTTTGGGGGAGAGTCGTTTGCGGGGGTCTCCCGCCTTGGTGAGCAGAATTTCAGACAAGGCTTGCCAGTCCGACAAATCCGCCGGGGCCGATCCGGGCAGTTCAGGGAAGATAAGGCTGCCATTGGCCGAGCCCTGCAGGTCCCGCCAAAACCCCGGCCAGACCTTTCCCATGGCGCAGCCGGCCAGGGAGGCCCGGAGCTCTTCCAGGGACGGCTGCAGCACCATTTGGAAGCGTTCCTCCAGGAGCTGCCGGTAGGCGGCCGCATCCTGGCTGACCCGGGCCAGGTTGAGAAAATCTCTCAGGCTGTCCCGCCGGGACAAAAGCCCGGACAGCTCTTGAGCCAGGCGTCCCCAGTCGTTGTTGAGGCGCACCAGTCGACGGATGAGGGCCTGGCGCACCGGGTCGCGGGGGCTGCGGCGGTTGAGGCGGCGGCGCATCTCATCCAGGGCCTCGGCTTTGAGCCAGCGGGCTTCGTCCTCTTCCAGCAGCGTGAACGAAAGCGGCACCCCGGCCTCCTGGGGGGCCAGCTTCAGGAGTTGGGCCCCGAAGCCGTGGAAGGTCATGATGGGGAGACGCTCCGGGGTCAGCTTGAGTTGGGCTTCATCGCCGTGACGCCGGAAGACCGCAGCCGCCAGATCCCTAAGCCTCAAATCCAGAGGGGAGGCATCCGGCCCCGGGTCCTGGCGTTCCCAGAGGAGGGCCATGACCCGGGCCCGCAGCTCGCCGGCGGCCTTGCGGGTAAAGGTCAGGGCCAGAATTTCTTCGGGGGCGTCAACCCGGGCCAGGAGGGTGAGGAACCGGGCCAGGAGCACCGAAGTCTTGCCGGAGCCCGCCGGGGCCTCCAGGTGAAAGCCTTCCAAGGGGCCTAAGGCCTGATCCCGGATGGCTTGATCGGCTGGCGGGGTTGATTTATGAGTCATAACGGTTCCGTAGGGGCGGTTCGCGAACCGCCCCTACAATTCATCTTCTGCGGCCGGCGCCGGGGCAAAGCCGCAGACCAAGGCGTAAGGGCAATACTGGCAGGCTCCCAATTTTTTCCCCTCCGGGGCCGGAGTAGGGTCGGGACGGAAATTCCCCGCGGCCAGGCGGCGGCCCAGGGCTGCGACCTTGCCCGCAAAGGCGGCGGCGGCCGCCTGCCATGTCGAAGGCGGGACGCCAAAATCCTCGTGTTTCAGGTGCTGGGACCGGGGCGACTTGAGGCCGATGAACCCGGCGCGGAGGTTGGCGACCGGCTGGTGGAGTGGCACGCGCCCAAGCTGTACGGCCAGGAGATAGCAAGGCAGCTGGGATTCTTCCAAATCATCCAACACCTTGCCCTTTTTGGGGATTTCCCCGCTCTTATAATCCCAGACCACCAGGTCGGCAGCCTCCGGGTGATAGTCCAGGCGGTCGATGCGGCCGCGCAGGCTAAAGGGCCAGTCCTGGCCCCGGAGGTCATTGAAGGCCACCTCGGCGCCCTGCCAGCGCCAGCCGGCCTCATAACGCTGCCGTTCCAGACTCAGCCACTCCCAAAGCAAACCGGGGTCTCCCAGCCAGCGATCCGCCTCGGCCTGCCAGTGGAGATCGCCGCTCAAGGGGGCCAGGGCCTGGCGGACGGCCTCCTGGAGCAGTTCCCGGGCGCGGGCCTGGTCCCAGGCCTGATCCGCATCGAGGATCTCCTGAAAGGCCGTAGTGAAGGCGGCCAGGACTTCGTGCAGCATTTGGCCCCGTTCCCGGGGGTCGAGGCCGGATTCGATCTCGGGCAGTTCCCTGATCTTCAGCAAGTTTTCCAGCAGGAAGCGGCAGGGGCACGCCAGCGCAGTGCTTACCTGGCTCAAGGAGATTTCGCCGGGCAGGGGAAAGGGGAGGGGAGGGTCGGGGAACCCCGGAAAGCCCGGAGCCGCCGGGGCCTGAAATACGGCCTGGATGGCGGGGGATCGCAGCCAGGCGGGGTTGGGGGTAGTGAGCACGGCCATCTCGGCCGGGCTCCACTCCTCTAAATACAGCGGGGTGCTGACTTGTTCCTCCTGGTCCACCGACCGGGGCCGGGTCAGGGTGAGGTTGGGTGCGGCGCCTAACAGATTGTGGAAGAGTTCGGCGGCAAAGTGATGTTGGCTGGGATAGGTTCCGCCCAGGACCAGGCGTTTTTCGGCCCCGGAGAGCAGGGGCAGGGGCCGGGGCGGGGCCGGCAGGGTCCCGGAGTTCATGCCCAGGCAGAAGACGTGGTCAAAGTCCAGGCCCCGCATTTCCAGGAGGCCCAGGACCTGGATGCCGGCGGCCTGAATCCCCGGTCCGGGCAGGATAACCCGCTGGGCCGCGATTTTGAGCCACTCGAGAAACTCCCCGGCCTTAAGCTCCTCCAACCCCAGGGAGGTTTCGAGTTCGGGCAGGAGCCCCAGGAGGCGATTCCAGGGCTCCCGGTCGGCCTCACCGAGCCCCCGGGGAAACCCCAGTTCCTGCCAGGCGGACTTAAGAAGGCGGCCCCATTGGCCGGCGGGGGCGGTGGAGGACCGGAGGGAATTCCAGACCCGATCCAGACGCTCCAGCACGGCGGTCTCGGCCTCGGGGGGCCGGGAGCGGAGCACCGCCCGGCGCAGCTGATCCCACCCCTGATCCAGCCGCCGTTCCCTAAAGGCCCGGTCCCAATGGGCCGGTGGGCGGCCGTGGACCTGCACCTCGCCGTAATAAGGCGACAGGAGCAGAGAGACCAGGTCTTCCCGGCGCTCGCCCGCAATGATGAAGCTCAGGGGCAGCAGGGCGGCCTGAAAGAGGGGGATTTCGGAGAGGTTCGGCCCCTGGGAGAAATTGTAAGCCCAGCCGTCCGGGGACTGGGGCGGACCCAGCAACTCGGCCAGGACCCGCCGCAGCTGGGGCGTGTAGGTGTCGATGGCCGGGGCGGTGACGGCCAGGCGGTGCAGCGGCAGGCCGCTCCGGGCGAGTTCCACCAGTTGGGCCGCCACCCAATTAAGTTCCTGGCCGGGGTCGGGCAGGGCCACCGCCTGGCGCACGTTCAAAAGATCCCCCCGCACCTGGAGGTGGACCACCCGGGTGCGGCGGCTGACCTCCTTTAGCCAGAGATCTTCTAAGGGCGCCGGGGTTTCCAGGCCCGCGACCAGCACGAGGGGGGGCAGTTTGATCCTGCCGTCTTTCAGGGCATAGGTGAGATAGGCCGGGAGTTCCCCGGGGCTCAACCAGCCTCCCTGCTGAAGCAGGTCAACATAGATGCGAGTGACCCGGCGGCGCCAGGTTAGGAGCGGCGAATCATCCATCGTGGGGCGGGCGTCCCCGCCCGCCATCGAGTACCGGCACAGGAGGGTGTGGGCCTCGTCCAAGGCCTGGGCCCAGGCCAGCTCCGGGGTGGGGCCGGGAGGCGGCGGGGCCGTTTGCAGGGCTTGACGCCACCGGGCCAGGCGCACCAGGGCCGGGGCCAGGGCGGCTTCCGGCCACAGTCCCTTAAACAGCTCGGACCACCAGGCGTTGAGGGTCATAAGCGGCAGCGGTTCCCAAGCTGGGCGGCCTTCGGCGAGGGCGGCGAGGCGCTGCCGGTGCCAGACCTGGTGCGCCAGCCGCTGATGGGGGACGATTACCAGGGCGCCGGGGCCGGCCTCCCTTAGGAGATTATCCTGTAAGGCCGCGCCAGCCGAAAAAAAATTATGCCCCGCACCGTTGGTCATTAATTTCCTATTTGCGCCGGGACCTGTTTCCCGGCGATCCAGTCCGCAATCACCCGCACCACCTGGTCCTCCCGGCCCAGGAACCCGTGATAACTCATAGCCTTGCAAGGACCGGATTGCGGCGGATCGCCGCCCTGAACCTCTATAAAGTTGACCTTGGAGCTGCCGGAAAGCTTGTTCTTCAGCGCCACCGCTTCCTGAAAAGGGCAAACCTTGCAGCCGTCATCGCGGTGATGCACCAGGAGGACCGGCAGAGTGATGCGGTTCACAGAGTAGCTGCCGATGACCCCACCCAGGCTTGAGGTAAGCACCAGGCCCTTGAGGCGTTTATCTTGAAGCTCGATCCCCAGATAGGCGACCGAGAGCGTTCCGCGGCTGGTGCCCACGAGATATATGGGTTTTAGCCCCTGGGCGTCCAGGAAGTCGATGACCTTGCGAATATCTTGAATGTGTTCCGGTGAATTCCTGAACCCGGCAGACATGCCGTTGGCCTGGCCAGAGGGGGCGTCCACGATGGCCACCGCCAATCCCTGCGCTACAAACTTCGGCGAGGTTCGTACCAGGAAATTCCGGCCCAGACGAATCTGGCCGCCCCTTTCCTTGAACATATTGGCCCCATCCCCTCCCGGAAACAAGACCAATACGGCTTTCGCAGGAGTGGCGGGGGTATTGAGAAGGACCTGCACCGTGACCCCAGGCCGGGTAGGGACAGTTTTGATTTCCTGGCCGGCGAGGGCAGGCATGGTTGCGGACAACAAAATCAGAGTCTCGGTCAGAAGTAGACTGGCTTTACCGAGAAAAGGGGAAACACGCTTCATTTTCGCCTCCTATCGAAAATTTTACCGCTATCAAGGATAGCACAAGCAGGAAATTTGCGGGGGCGAAAATGGGTTCTTCTAAGCTGTTCGGTTGGCAGCAAATTGTTTTGGGCAAGAAAAGAGAGACGTGGGATGCGCATGGCGCACCATCTCTTTAGGGCGGCGGGTGCGGAGGCCCGCCCGACCATCGGATCAAGCCGGTTGCTCCTGGCCGTGGGAATTCAAAATCTCCCGGAGTTCCTCGCCTTCCAGGACTTCTTTTACCAGGAGGATTTTGGCGGCTTTCTCCAGGGCCTCCCGCTCTTTTTCCAGGACGTCTTTGGCCCGCTGGTGGGCCCGGTTCACCAGCGCCGACACCTCCTGGTCGATCTCCTGGGCGGTGGCTTCGCTGTAATCCTTGGAGCCCGGGGGCAGCATGGTGTCCAGGAACAGGGGGCGCCGCTCGCGCTCGAAGGTGATGGGACCGAGTTTTTCGCTCATGCCGTACTCCCGGATCATGGAGCGGGCCACGTCGGTGGCCCGGTAGAGGTCGTTCTGGGCCCCGGTGGAAATCTCGTTGAAGGTGAGTTCCTCGGCCACCCGGCCGCCCATCATCACGGCCATGCGGTCTTCCAGCTCGGTTTTGGTCATCAGGTAGCGGTCTTCGGTGGGCAGCTGCATGGTGTAGCCCAGGGCGCCGATACCCCGGGGGATGATGGAGACCCGGTGCACCCGGTCGGTGGTGGGCAGGGCTTCGGCCACCAGGGCGTGGCCGGTCTCGTGATAGGCCACGATCTCTTTTTCCTTGGGGTTCATGACCCGGTTGCGCTTTTCCAGGCCGGCCACCACCCGGTCGATGGCGGCCTCAAAGTCGTCCATCTCCACGGATTGCTTATTCCTGCGGGCTGCCAACAAGGCGGCTTCGTTGACGATGTTGGCCAGATCCGAGCCCACCATGCCGGGGGTGCGGGCCGCCAGGGTGTGGAGATCGGCCTCCGGGGAGATCTTGATGGTCCGGGTATGGATCCGCAAGATGTCTTCCCGACCCTTGAGGGAGGGCCGATCCACCAGGATGTGGCGGTCGAAGCGCCCGGGGCGGATCAGGGCCGGGTCCAGGATCTCCGGGCGGTTGGTGGCGGCCATGATGATCACCCCTTTGCGGGTGTCAAAACCGTCCATTTCGGACAATAGTTGGTTCAGGGTGTTTTCCCGTTCTTCCGGGCCGCCCATGGGGCTGAAGCCCCGGGCCTTGCCGATGGCGTCCAGTTCGTCGATAAAGATGATGCAGGGTGCCTTCTCCTGGGCCGTGGCAAAGAGATCCCGGACCCGGGCGGCGCCCACCCCCACGAACATTTCCACAAAATCGGAGCCCGACAGGCTCATAAAGGGCACCCCGGCCTCCCCGGCCACGGCCCGGGCCAGCAGGGTCTTGCCGGTGCCCGGGGGACCCACCAGCAGGACGCCTTTGGGGAGGTTCCCCCCCAAAACCTGAAATTTGGCCGGGGTCTTCAAGAACTCGATGATTTCCTTCAGTTCCTCTTCGGCTTCTTCCACCCCGGCCACGTCCTGAAAAGTGACCTTGGTTTCGTCCAGGACATAGACCTTGGCCTTACTCTTGCCCACGGTCATGAGGCCGCCGGCGCCGCCGGCGCCGATCTTGCGGAAGAAGTAGATCCAGATGCCGATGAGGAGCAGGAAGGGAAAGACCCAGGACAGGAGAGAAGTGAGCCAGGTCTTTTCCTGGACGGCACGATAGCTGATGGTGTTCTTGGCCAGGAGCTTCACCAGGTCCGGGTCTTCCAGCCTCACGGCGGAGAATATCGGCTTTTTCTTGTCAAACTGTTTGGC
Organism: Deltaproteobacteria bacterium; assembly: GCA_030655955.1. Classification (GTDB taxonomy): domain Bacteria; phylum Desulfobacterota; class Desulfobaccia; order Desulfobaccales; family 0-14-0-80-60-11; genus 0-14-0-80-60-11. The sequence continues at coordinate 24,522 of JAUSOZ010000020.1, read as the reverse complement.
CAGGGTCTGGGGCAGTTCGGGTTTTTGCCTGGCTTTGGCCAATTCGTCGATGCCCTTGGGCAAAAGGTTACCCGTGATGGCGTCGATGCTGACGGTGAGGTCATCGACGCCTTTATTCTGAACCAGGTGGCGGAATTCGCTGTAACTGATCTCCACGGCCTGTTGCATGGCGCTGTAATACTGGAAGACCGACAGCAACAGGATAAAGCCCAGCACATACCAGATGGCGTAACGGGCCATGGAGGAGGGGGGTTTCTCGGTCATGATTACCTCATACCTCTATATTACCGGGTGGTTCGCGGCTTCGAAAAGTTCAAGGTTCACGGTTCAAGGTTCAAAGTTGGGGGCATGCGCATCATGAACCTTTCATAATTTCTGGCGGGCCAGAGGCCTACGCAAGACTGTAAATAATATAACGATTGAGGCGGGATAAGCAACCCGATCTTCCGGGGCCTTGCGCCTGGGCGGCGGCCTCCTTATGGTATGAGAGTGTCCCTTGAGCTAGGCCGTAGGATAATTTGCCGGCCGGGGCGGGTCTAAAACCCGCGCCTGCCGGTGCTTTGCAGATTTGATGGCAGTATAGACTGACAATTTACTCTCTAAGGAGCGACACATGGAAAACGAACTGAAGAAGGTGGATATTGATAAACTTCCTCTGCCCAAGCTGGTGGAGGCACTGCGCCTGGCCGCCAAAAGCTGCCAGTGCGAGGGGACCCGGGAAACCGTCTTTACCGCCCGGGGCCGGGATAACGTGGTGAATTGTCTGGCGTGCGAACCGGTCCATGATGCCCTGGAACTGCTGGAAAAGGCGCTGAAAATTCTGCAACCGGGGCGATAGGGGAGCGTTTCATAGTTAGATGGACATAAGATCAGGCTTGGAGCACTGCACTTGGCAGGTTAAGTCCCCCGGTGAAAAAGGGGGATTTGGGGTGATTTCAGACGCTTATAAAATCCCCCCTGACCCCCCTTTAGGAAAGGGGGGTCATACCGCGGCTTTTCTCGTGTCAGCTTAATTATGAAACACACCACCAGGTTTGGCGATAAACCAAAAAAAATGGCGGGCCCGGAGGCCCGCCTTATTTGAGAAGCGCAGATGACAGGGCGGCGGTCTCCGGCCGCCGGAGCTGCCTAAAATAAAGCGGGGTGCGCCCCTTTGCGGGGAAACTTGGCGAAATACTCCGCCGCCCGGTTGGTGGTCGTGCGGCCCCGGGGGGTGCGCTGCAAGAAGCCGCACTGGATCAGATAGGGCTCGTAGACATCCTCCAGGGTGTCCTCTTCTTCACAGAGGGCCGCGGCCAGGGTGCCCAGGCCCACCGGCCCGCCGTCGTATTTCTCCAGGATGGTGAGCAGGATCTGGCGGTCCATGCGGTCGAACCCCAACTGGTCGACGTCCAGCAGGGTGAGGGCGGCGTCGGCGCAGTCCCGGTCGATGCGGCCGTCGCCCCGGACCTGGGCGTAGTCCCGGACGCGTTTTAAGAGACGGTTGGCGATGCGAGGCGTGCCCCGGGAACGCCGGGAGATTTCCAAGGCCCCGTCGGCATCGATCTCGATCCCCAGCACCTGGGCGGCCCGATGGGTAATCCGCACCAGGTCCTCCACCCGATAAAAATCCACCCTGAGCATCAAGCCGAAGCGGTCGCGCAAAGCCGGAGTGAGAAGACCGGCCCGGGTGGTGGCCCCCACCAGGGTAAAGTTCGGCAGTTCCAGCTTCAGGGAGCGGGCCCCCGGCCCCTGGCCGATGATGAGGTCCAGGTTGAAGTCCTCCATGGCCGGATAGAGGATTTCTTCGACGATAGTGGGCAGGCGGTGGACTTCGTCGATGAACAGGACGTCTTTGGGAGCCAGGTTGGTGAGCAGGGCCGCCAGGTCTCCGGCCCGTTCCACTACCGGCCCCGAGGTGGACTTAATGCCGCCGCCCATCTCGTGGGCGATGATAAAAGCCAGGGTGGTTTTGCCCAGACCCGGGGGGCCGTGCACCAGGATGTGGTCCACGGCCTCGCCCCGGCCCCGGGCCGCCTCCAGGGCGATCTCGAGATTGCGCCGCAGTTCTTCCTGGCCGACGAATTCGGCCAGACTCCGGGGCCGCAGCCCGGCCTCCAACCCCAGGTCATCCGCCTGGAGCCGGGGATTGACGATGCGTTCTTCCTGGCTCATGTGGGGCTAATGTACCTCAGGGCCGGCATATTTGCAAGCCGGTCCCGCCGCCGGCCATGGAACGCCACCCCTGGCCCCGGGGAGGCAATGGGCTGGAGTTTTGGGGGGAGAGGGGGTAGGGGGCGGTGGCAGTAATTAAGGCGGGAAGTGCCCAGTGCTGGCCCTACGTTTAACTTCCATTCCCCGAGGCTGTTGTAGGGGCGGTTCGCGAACCGCCCCTACGAAAAACTCCCAAACAAGTGGAGATATTGTTGAAAGATATATCTGGGACGCAACCCTATTCCGCCAAGGCAGCCAAGGCCCGGGCGGCGAAGTCCAGGGTCGGGTCGAGTTCCAGGGCCTGTTTGAGCACGTAGGCGGCCTCCTTGCGGTGCCCCAGCCTTTGTAAATTGATCCCCAGGTTGGCGTAGTCGATGGCCGAGCCCGGGTCCAGTTCGATGACCTTCTCGAAGCAGGCCACCGCCTGTTGATAATCCTCCAGCTTGAAGCAGCAAAAACCCAGGAAGTGGTGGGCCTCCTTGAGGTTGGGGTCCAGTTCCAGGGCCCGGGTGAAGGACTCGGCGGCCTCTTGGAAGTAACCCAGGTCTTTCTGGCAGGTGCCCAGGTGGACGTAGATGCTGGGCAGTTCGTGGGCCGGCGGGTTGAGTTCCAGGGACCGGCGGAAGTGCTCCAGAGCCTCACCGGCGCGGTCCTGGTTTTCCAGGGCCAGACCCAGGAAGAAGTGGACATCGAAGCGGGCCGGGAAGGCGGCGTTGAGTTGGGCCAGGGCTGCCAGGGCCTCATGGGGCGGGGCGTACAGGGCCGCGGTCTTGGCCAGGTGGAAAATGACGCTGGTGTTGCGGGTACGGTCCAGGAAATGGGTGCCGGGGATCAGCACGTAAACCGCCGGGAGATTAAGGGCGGGGTGGGTGATGTTGACCACCAGGACTTCCAGCCCCAGGCGGGAGAGGGCCTCCAGGCAGAGGCGAATCTCGTCCTTGAGGTTGGGTCGGGAGAGGTTGGGGAGGCTGTCCAGGGGCTTTTGGGGGCCGGGGGCCATGAGAAAGGCCGCATCCTCCAGGGTTTCGTACTTGGGGAGCGTGGGTTTGTAGCTGGTGCGGCGGTGGAAATCCCCGGCCAGTTGGGCCACCTCGGTTAAGGCCCGAATCAGGGACTTGGTGGGGTCGGTGGTGGTGCCGGCGGCGAAGACGATCTCGCTGTCGGTGGGGAAGGTGGATGGGTCGTAGGCCAGGGCCGCCACCGTGGGGATGCCGGTGTCCAGGGAGAAATCCCGCAGGTGGACAACAATGCCGTTGCGGCGGAACTTTTCCAGCAGCTCCCGGGCCACGGGGTCGGTGACCGACTCGGGGTCGATGGCCGGGGTGGGAAGCCGCTCATAGGTGATGACCGAGCCCACGTGGCGCTCCACCACCTCGCCCAGGCCCTGGAGCACCGCCTCCTCCAAGCAGTTGCCGGCGGCCGGGCCGTTATATTCCTCGATGAGGTAGAACCAGTGGATGGGCAGATAGACCGCCTCGCCCCGGGTGAGGTTGGTGGCGGGCACGAAATAGAGCGGCCAGTCCTCATAGAGGCGGGCCGCGGCCGCGGCGGCAGGCGAGTCGTCGAACAGGGAGAGGGAGAGGAACGAGAAGGGCAGGGCCTGGCCGGCCAGGTCCCGGGAACAGCCGAAGTCAAGGGGGCCGTCTTCCAGATACGTGAAGAAGCTGAATCGCTCCACCAACTCCATGAGGGCCGAGGCCTCGGCCTGGACCGGGGTGGCCCCTTTGCCCATCTGCTTGTGGGTGGGCACTACCCGGCGGGCGTCCACGTCCAGGAGGCTGAGATACACGGGGATATCCAGGCGGCCGGTGTCGATGCGCCTGGTGTCCTGGAGGAGCTTGAGATCCAGAGCCCCCAGGCGCTCCCGCACCCGGCGGATGGTCTCCTCCGGGGTCAGGAGCTTGTCCTGGTCGTAGGTATAGCCTTTCAAGGTGTCGGTTAAGTTCAGGATTCCCAGCATGAGTCATGATCTCCTGACGGAATTATGACCTGATCGCCGGATTTATGCAATCCATGGGGCCGGACCGGACCGGTGGCAATGAATGAGGCTCGACCGGACAACTTGCCAATTGACCCGGCCCCCGAAACTGATCCGCATATTATAGCGTTTGCCATAAATTCTTTCCCCTTGGAGGTTCTCAAATCCCCCTAAATCCCAACAGTGTCCGGTTAGGAAGTTGCGTGAGGGGGAAGTAATCTTCTCGGAGCAAAAAGTGCGTTAGTAAATTTATGAACTGTTGGACTACATATAACGAACATCCTTCTTTGCAAAAACCTAACCGGACACTGCTGCCTAAATCCCCCTTTTTTAAAGGGGGGCAGGGGGGATTATAGGGCTTCCCTGAGCGGAAAAAGCTTTTGGCAATTGCTATAAAACCCTGGTAAAGGATCAGCCCCAGAAAATTGATGGACGTGCTGCAACGTGAGGGGAAGGGAAACCAACGGGGAGAGATGTGGTTTGGGGGGATTACCCGGAGTCAGCCTGCGGCCGGTCACCGGTCCTGGCCGCGGCTGGAAGGCGGCGTTAGTCCGAAGCGCTTGACTTTGCGTCTCAGGGTATTCTTATCAATACCCAGTTCTCGGGCCGTGGCCATGCGGCGCCAGCCGTGGCGCTCCAGGGCCTCCCAGATAGCCCGTTTTTCCAGTTCGGCCAGGGACAGGCCCGACAGGGGGGGGCCTTCCCGGCCTTGAGGACGGAGGTGTTCCGGCAAATGATAGGGTTGGATTATACTTTGATGGCAGAGAATAAAGGCATGTTCGATGGCGTTCTCCAGTTCCCGGATATTTCCGGGCCAATCGTGATTCATGAAGATCGCCAGGGTGTCATGGCTCAGGCCGACAATTTTTTTGTCTTTCAGTCGGTTAAAGCGGGCGATGAAATGTTCCGCCAGCAGAGGAATGTCTTCCCGGCGTTCGGACAGGCGCGGCAGCTTGACCTGGACTACGTTGAGGCGGTAATACAGGTCTTTACGGAATTGGTTCTGTTCGACCAGGTGGGCCAGATTCATGTGGGTCGCGGTTACGACGCGCACATCGGCCTTGATGACCCGGTTAGATCCCAACGGCATGTAGGCCCGCTCTTCCAGGACCCGGAGCAGCCGCACCTGAGGGCCGGTGAGATATCGCCGATTTCATCCAGGAAAAGCGTGCCCCCCTCGGCCAGGGCGAAGCGCCCCAAGCGGTCCCGCCGGGCGTCGGTAAAGGCGCCGGCCACGTGGCCGAAGAGTTCCGACTCCAGCAAGGCGTCGGGAAGAGCCCCACAGTTCACCGCCACAAAGGGTTTCGACGCCCGCCCGCTCAGACTGTGCAGGGCCCGGGCCACCAGTTCCTTGCCGGTGCCGCTGTCGCCCTGGATCATCACCGTGCTGTTAGATCGGGTGATCTCCGGGAGGATGCCGAACAGTTCCTGCATGCGAGGGGATTTGGAGATGATGTCCCCCAGGCGGTACTGGCGGTGGATTTCCCGGCGGAGTTCTTCCACCAGGGTGAGATCCCGGAAGGTCTCCACCCCCCCGATGATCGCTCCGGCCTCATCCTTGAGCAGGGCGGTACTGACGCTGATGGGGATTTCCCGGCCATCGGCTGTCAAGATGGCGATGGTCTGGTTCACCACCGGTTTGCCCTTATCCAAGGTTTGACGCAACACACAGGCGCTCTCGCACACATTGGCGCGAAAGACTTCACAACACGGCCGCCCCAGGGCATTGACCGCCGGAATCCCGGTGATCTCTTCGGCGGCCCGGTTGAAAAAAGTGACACGCCAGTCCAGGTCGACGGTAAAGACGCCTTCGGCAATACTGTTCAGGATGATCTCGGCGTGGGGAGGAAATCGAGAGTTCGAAGCAAAGACCGGGGGCGGCTCGTTGAGCCCTCCGGGCTTTACGCCGGTTTTGGCGACGACTGGGCGACGGCTCTTGGTAATTTTTCCCAAACCTCAGTGAGAAGTGTGTACAATTTTTTCTTACTATATTCCATTATGGTCTTTCCTTCAACCTGGGCCCGGGTGAAATCCGGATCGCCAGGCAGACGGCCCCGGAAAGAGTAATGCTTTGCCAGGCAAGATGGCTCGATCTCGTCACTGGCGGCGGCATTAAGGTCAGTCCGGTTCACCAGCACCGGGCCTGGCACTCCGAAAAGGCATCCTCGGGTTTGCGCCAGTCGTCCCGGGGCTGACTAAAAGCCGACCTCTCCCTGATGTTCCGCATAAGAGAGTTCTTTCCGCAGCCACTCGTTTTTACTCTCTAATTCCTCCACCCGCTTCACCAGCCAGGCAACCTCTCCTGGGGTGAGGGCGGCGGTTCCCTGGGCCAACTTTGCCTTGATCTCTGCAAGTTTTCCGGTACTCATCGTTGCCTCTCTCGGCTGTCAGGTTAACCGCGATGGTGGTCTTGCCGGCGCCCCCCTTGCCGCGGGCGACGCCGATCATCACCGGGGTAGGCTGGCGCTTATCCCCGCACCATAGGTTTGCCGCATTGGGCGCAGGTCACCTGGATGCAGGGAATCCCCCGCTGGTGGGCTGTCTGGGCCCCGCAGGCCGGACAGAGGCAAAAATCCTCTACGTTCCCACCCTGACCGGGGCCTGAGGCTCCGACCCCGCCTTGAACTCGCCGGCATCCGCCGCCAGACTTGCCGCCCTGTCCGCCGCCTGCTCCTCTTCCACTTCCTGGCATAGCTGTTTTGCCTCCTTGATCTTCACTTTGGTTGCGACATTTTCTTTTTTCTAAACTTCGCGGGTAACGCCTGGGTCCCCGGCATCCGGGTAACCAGAATTCCGGCCGGTCCAATTGATTCTGCCGATAAGCTTCAAGGATGTCGGCAATATCTCCCGCCACTCCCAGAATTACCTGTAACCCCAGTTTCATGGCGCAGCGATGTAAATCAGCGCTCATGGCCCCGCAGATCAGGGTGGTGACCCCCTGGCCTTGCAGGTAGGCAAGGCGATCCGCGGCTTCCATCTGAGCCAGGTGCAGCTCCTGCCCGGGCCCCTGGTAGGTCGGGTCATCCGGGAATAAGCGCACCCGGGAGCACCAATTCAGTACCGGGGCGACCCGGGAGTTAAACACCGGTATGGCCAGGATGGCAAACCTCCCGGGGCTGCCCCTGGTCAGAACCCGCGAGCAGCAATAAGATTGAGACGCGATATTTTTTCGCGCCTCCCTGCCAGTAAGATCAGCACAAAACGTGCCACGGCCTTCCGGCCCAGGTTTCCCGGTTCGCGCCGATTCCGGCCGGCGAACTTGGGTGCATAATACACCCGCCCTCAGATAAAATTTTCCTGGTGCAGGAATTACAAAAATGTTATGTTTAAAAATGTTGCAATGGTATGAATGTTGCATATTTAAAAGCCAAGAGAAAAACCTTTGACGGCTGCGCTTCTGTCGGCAAATCTTTTACTCCCCGGCTCAACCCCGTCCACCCCTGATCCAAAACCGTCGTCTGAGTCCCCTCCAGGTCAGAGGGGAGAGAACATGGGAAGGGGATATGCACCCATTATCTGCAGTAACCCAGAGAAACTCCAAGGACTTCAGTCCTTCCCTGAAGTTCCTGAACCTCTCCCACTCCGACATCCTGGACCATTTTCCCGAAGGGGTGTTTCTGATCAATACTCGCTGGCAAGTCGGATATTTCAACCATACGGCCGAGGAAATCACCGGTTTCAAACAGGCGGAGGTGATGGGCAAGTTCTGCTGGGATATCTTTCGCTCGGATCTGTGCCAGAGAGACTGTCCCATGCGTATCTCCATGAGCACCGGGGAGGTCCTGGTGGACCGGGAGGTGGAAATCCGCACCAAAGGCGGCGAGAAAATCCTGCTGCTGGTCAATACGTCGCAGATCAAGAAGTCGGGCAATGTGGTCTTGGGCGGGGTGGAAACCTTTCACCACCTGACCTGTCCGGAACTGGAGGTGGAAAAACTTGCGAGTCGGCCATTTGCCGATATCGTGGGGATAAGCCCCCGGATGCAGGAGATTATGCACAGCTTGCCGGTGATCGCGGCCTCGGAATCCAATGTGTTGATCCAGGGGGAATCGGGCACCGGCAAGGAGTTGGTGGCCCGGGCGCTTCACCTCCACAGCCCCCGGCGCCAGGGGCCTTTTGTGGCGGTAAACTGCTCCGCCATCCCGGAGAACTTGCTGGAGTCCGAGCTTTTCGGACATGAACGGGGGGCCTTTACGGGGGCGGTGGCCACCAAGCCGGGGCGGTTCGAACTGGCCAAAGGCGGCACCCTGTTTCTGGATGAGATCGGCGACCTCAAACCCGAACTCCAGGTGAAACTGCTCCGGGTCCTGGACCAAAGAACTTTTATGCGGGTGGGAGGCACCCGAAAGATTGCTTTAGACGCCAGGATCGTGGCGGCCACCAACGTCGATCTGAAGGAAGCCATGCGCCAGGGCCGGTTCCGGGATGACCTCTATTACCGGCTGTTCACCGTGCCCATCCATCTTCCGGCACTGCGGCAAAAACGGGAAGATATTCCCATCTTGGTCAAATACTTCCTGGAGCAACTCAACCGCAAATTCAACAAAAAAGTACGCGGGGTGGACCCCAAGGTGATGAAGGTCCTCTGCCGTCATGCCTGGCCCGGCAATGTCCGGGAACTGCAGCATGTCCTGGAATACTGCTTCGTCTTTGCCAAAGGCCCCCTCATCACCCAACGGCACCTGCCCCGCCTGGAATCCGCCTGGGTCGGCCGCGAACTGGAGCTGCCCATAGACAATCAGGGCGTGAGCCCCCTGGAGGCGTTGGAGAAGAAAACCATCCTCATGGCCCTGGAGATCACTCAGGGCGCCAAGCAGGAGGCGGCCCTGATGCTCAAAATCAGCCGCAGCAAGCTCTGGCGCAAGATGCGGCTTTACCACATCAGCGATAAGGATTTTAAAAAATAAAACGTCTTTCAAATATGCGACAATTTAGCTGAAGGAATAACCATCTAAAATTTCATAATAAATTGCCTTTCACCTCTTTGTGTTACATTCCTGCAACATTTACCCCTGCTGCGCAGACCTTCTGGAAAAAATCTTATCCATGCCGAGAACCAGAAAGTACCAGGTTTTCATAAAAATAAAACGCCTTTAAATTATGCAACATTATTTCCACTTTTATAACTAATTGAATTAACTGAATTAATCAAATGACTTCCTGAAAACGTTTTAATTCCGCTCATTTTTCGCCGTAAAAAATTCCGCCGGTCCCACCGCATAGCTCTTAAATAACATTTATATCAGCTAGTTGCATATATTGGCCCCGTCTTTGCTTTATGATCAGGCAAGGAAAAAATTCAGACACGGGAGGAAAGGTTTATGAGCGTGACTTTTAGCGCCTTGGAAAATATCTTGGAGCGTTATCCCCCCAGTTCCGAGCACCTGATCAGCGCTCTGCAAGATGTCCAGGCCAAATTCAACTATATTCCCCCGGCCGCCATGACCGCGGTGTGCGAGCATCTGGGCGTGCCCGTATCCCGCGGCTGGGCTGTGGCTACTTTCTACAAGTCTTTCAGTCTTGAGCCGAAGGGAGTCCACGAAATCAAAGTCTGCCTGGGAACAGCTTGTCACCTGAAAGGTGGAGCTCGGCTGGTGGAATCCCTGGAACGAGAACTGAAAGTGGAGCGGGGCCACACCACCCGGGATCTGCGTTTTAGTCTGGATACGGTCAATTGTGTCGGAGCTTGCGCCCTGGCCCCGGTCGTGGTGGTGGACGAAGGATATCAAGCCAATACCAATTCCCGCAGGCTCAAAAAATTCCTGAAAAACGTGACCAAAGAATAAAACCGTCAAAGAGGTGAGGTCATGGTACAAGTCAGCACCGCCTTAAAATCGAATGACTTTCGGCTAGCAACGCCGGCGGCCCTGGCGGCCTATCGGGAAAGCATCTTGGCCGAACGGGATCCCAACCGCACCATCATCATTGTCTGCCACGGCACCGGGTGTCGGGCGAACAACAGTCCCAAAGTCGCCGATGCATTGCGCCGGGCCGTTGCCGCGGCCGGGCTCAACGCACAGGTAATCCCGGAGATCAAGGACACCGGCTGTCACGGCTTTTGCTCCCGGGGACCCTTAGTGGTTTTCCAGCCCTCCGGCTTGTTCTACCAAAAAGTGCAACCGGAGGATGTGGAGGAAATTGTCCAGAAGACCCTGATAGAAGGTACTCCGGTGGAGCGCCTTCTCTACGCCGACCCGGAGACCGGAGAGCATGTCGTCCACGATAGAGACATCCCTTTTTATAAATATCAACAGCGACTGGTGCTGAGCAACATTGGGAAAATCGACCCGGTTGACCTCCGGGATACCATTGCCGCAGGAGGTTACCAGTCCTTGGTCAAGGTCCTGACCAGCATGACCCCGGATGAAGTCATAACCATGGTGGAAGACTCGGGTTTGCGCGGCCGAGGGGGCGGCGGGTTTCTCACTGGGCGGAAATGGCGCATGACCGCAGAACATGGTCGAGAGACCCCCGGGCCCGTTTATATACTGGCCAATGGCGACGAAGGCGATCCCGGAGCCTTCATGGACCGGACTCTGATGGAGGGTGACCCCCATGCGGTCCTGGAAGGGATGCTCATCGGCGCCTATGCCATCGGTTCCAGCGAGGGATACATTTATGTGCGCGCCGAGTATCCTTTGGCGGTCAAAACCCTCCGGCAGGCTATCCTGTCGGCAAGAGAAGCCGGGCTCTTGGGGGAGAACATCCTGGGGACCGGCTTTTCCTTCGACCTCAAGCTCAACCTGGGGGGCGGCGCCTTCGTCTGCGGCGAGTCCACGGCGCTGATGGCGTCCATTGAAGGCAAACCCGGCGAGCCCCGGGCCAAATATATCCACACGGTGGAAAAAGGACTCTGGGGCCGCCCCTCCAACCTGAACAACGTGGAAACCTGGGCCAATGTGCCGTTGATCATCGCCAAGGGCGCCGACTGGTACCGCGACATCGGCACTGAAGGCAGTAAGGGCACCAAGATCTTCTCCCTGGTGGGCCAGGTAAAAAACGTCGGGCTGGTGGAAGTGCCCATGGGAGTCACCATCAAAGATCTGGTGCTGCGGATCGGCGGTGGGGTGCCGGAGGGCCGGGAATTCAAGGCCATCCAAATCGGCGGGCCCTCGGGCGGCTGCATTCCCCAAGCTCACTGGGACCTGCCCATCGACTTCGATTCCCTTTGGGACGCCGGTGCGATGATGGGCTCCGGCGGCATGATCGTCATGGACAACTCCACCTGCATGGTGGACGTGGCCAAGTATTTCCTGGAGTTTCTCATTGACGAATCCTGCGGCAAATGCATCCCCTGCCGTTTGGGTCTGCAGCGCATGCGGGAGGTACTGAAAGAATTTTCCGCCGGCAGGGGTTCCCTGGAAGACTTGGAGGAACTGGATTCCCTCGCTCGAGCGATCAAGGACGGTTCCCTCTGCGCCTTGGGGGGCTCGGCGCCCAATCCGGTGCTTGCCACCCTGCGCTATTTCCGGGATGAATACGAGGCTCATATCCTGCACCATAAGTGTCCGGCCGCGGTCTGCAAGGAGCTGATCACCTACGCCATCAACCCGGAGTTGTGCAACGGCTGCACCGCTTGCGCCCGGGAATGCCCCCAGGGCGCCATTACTGGAACCAAGAAGGAACCCCACGCGCTCAACGCTTCCCTGTGTATCAAGTGCGGTATCTGTTTTGAGGTCTGCAAGTTCGGGGCGGTGACGGTCGCCTGAGAGGAGGGGTCATGATCACTTTTAGCATTAACGGCAAAGAAGTTCAGGGGCAGGAAGGCTGGACTATCCTGGAAGTGGCCAGATGGCACGGTATTGAAATTCCCACCCTCTGCCACCACGGGGCGTTGGAGCCTTACGGGGCCTGCCGCCTGTGTGTGGTGGAGGTGAACGACGGCAAACGCTCCCGGGTGGTGATCTCCTGCATGTACCCTATCCGGACGGGCATTAACGTGCAGACGGACACTCCCCGGGTGCTCAACGTGCGACGCTGGATCGTCCAGTTGCTGCTGGACGAGAGCCCGGAGTCACCAAAAATCCGGGAACTCGCCCAGACCTTGGGGGTAACCCCGTCGCGGTTCCAAAAGAAGGGAGTGGATTTTGCCTGTCACCTTTGCGGGCTCTGCGTCCGGGTCTGCCAGGAAGTGGTGGGGGTGCAGGCCCTTTCCTTCAGCAACCGGGGTCTCCGCAAGGAAATCTCCAGTCCCTTCCATACGGCCAGCAAAGAATGCCTGGGCTGCGGCACCTGCATCTATATCTGCCCCACGGGGGCCATGGAACAGGTGTTCCTGCGGGTTCACGGGTAAGTTTAAAACCCTAAGCCCAGGTGAAAGAAGGAGAAAGCCATGAACACGGAAAGCAAAATCGGCATCTTCCTATGCGAGTGCGGAGGCAAGATCAGCAGCCGCATCGATTTGCCCCAGGTGTGCGAACAACTCCGGTACGAGTCCTGGGACCATCTGGGCGTCTACCCCTATCCCTGCCTGGCTCCCGGCATTGCCGCCATGCGGCAGGAAGTCGAGGCCAAGGGTTTGAACCGCATCCTGGTGGCGGGCTGCTCCTCCCGGGTCATGAAGAAGAGATTCCCCAACGCTCTGGCCTCGGTGGGGGTGGAAAAGTATCAGGTGGAAATGGTTAACCTGAAAGACCACGTCGCCGCGGTGCATGAAGGCACCCCCCAGGAACTGGCCCGCAAGGCCGCGGCCTTAATCGCCGGCAGCATTGCCAACCTCAAGCTCCTGGAGCCTTATGAACCCGTGCCCTTGAATTTCGAGGGACCGGCTCTCATTCTGGGTGGCGGCATCTCCGGCTTTGCTGCGGCCCGGGAACTGGCCCACCAGGGCATGGAGTGCGTGTTGTTTTCCCGGGCTCTCACCCCGGAACGGGTACTGGACGAGCTCTATCGGACCTTTCCCGGCTGCCGCCTCTTCTGCGGGGAACTCGGAGAGCTTTTTCGGGAGGTGTTTGCCCATCCCTTGATCAAGGTGATGCCGGATCAACCCATCGATTACATCATCGGTGGGGTGGGCGACTACCGCGTCGGGTTTAAAGGGCCTGACGCCACTGTGACCGAGGTGGCCGGGTCCGCCATCATTACCGCCCTGGACCGGGAATTCGCCGGGGCGGACACCGACTATTTAGGCGGCGGCGAACGGGTCTGCGACTTGCTGGACCTGGAGGAACGCTTGATCGAAGGTGACGACAGCGACTTTAAACCGGGCAAGATGCTTTTCTGGATTAATAGTCCCGAACATGGCCAGGCGGCGCAGGAAATGGCCACCGTGGCAGCCTGGAGGGACAGCCTGGTGTTGGCCCGGGAACACCCCCAGGTCAAATCCACCGTACTCTACCCGGCCAATGTCAGGCTCCCCCTAACCGGCGCCGACCTGGTGGAGGCCCGGGCCCATGGGATTGGTCTCCAGTCTTACGCCCCGGAGGTACACCCGGTGGTTTTGTCCGGCTACCTGACCTATGTTAACCCCTCGGACCACCTGGAACACGAACTGGCATGGGACAACCTGGTGGTGTCCGCGGTTCCGGGTGAGCCGGTGGCCAAAAGCCAGGAACTCCTCCGGTGGCTACCCATTTACCCGGAAAATGGCGGGGCGCTCAAAAAGAGTCATGTGAAATTCTGGCCCGATCAGGTCCCCGATGAATCGCTCTTTTTCACCGGGTCCGCCGGGGGCCTTTGCGACCTGAACGAGGTTTTGCAGCAGGGGAAGAAGGCGGCCCGCGGGGTTCTGCGCCTTCGGGAAAAGGCCCTGGAGGGTAGGCTGGTGAGTCCGGTGGTGGTGCAGGTGGATAAAGATCTCTGTGAGGGCTGCGGCCTGTGCACCGAAATCTGCCCCTGCGGCGGCATCGAACATGTCAAACCGGGAAGCGTGGCGTTGCCCCGGGAGGCTGACAATCACCTCTGCACCGGCGGCGGCACCTGTGCGGCCACCTGCCCCTATGAAGCCGTCCGGGTCCTGAATAACACCGCCCAGCAATTGGAAGCCCGTATCAAGGCCTTACTGGGCCGGATGCAGGCTGACGAGGTACTCGGCTTTGTCTGCGGCTGGGGCGGACTGGCCTCGGCGGAACAGGCGGCAGTCAAGGGCCTTACCTACAACAAAGGGATTTACCTCATTCCGGTGAACTGCCTGGGCTCTCTCGATCCCTTCATCCTGTCCAAGGCCTTTTTGAGTGGGGCCAAAAGCATTATGCTGGCCGGCTGCACCCCCACCCACTCCTGTCATTACGCCTACGGCGTCGATCACTGTTGGCACCGGGTCAATGTGGTGAAGAAACTGTTGTCCCTGGCCGGGTTGGAACGGCGGCGCCTGGCCATGGGTTATGTTGAGGTCAATGAACCGGAGTCCTTCGTGTCCATGGTGGAGTCCCACATGGACGGCATGGAAAAACTACCGCCTCTGCCTCAGGACGATAAAACCAAAGCCCGGCTGTGGGCCATTCACGCCACCCTGCACCGGCCCCGGGTGCGTTGGGTCCTGGGAACCAGCCTGCGGCGTCCCACTGAGAAGGAGTTCCCCGGCTCCCAGTTCAACGCCGTGGACGCCGACGACACCATGCTGGATGTACTCCGGGAAGAGTTTTTGGCCGCCAGGATCATCAAGGCCTTGGGCGACCAGCTCCTCAACCCGCCGGGAATTGCCCGGATCATGGAAGAACCGGTGAAGAATATTACCCCGCTTTTGCCGGATATGGCCAGCGAAGGCCGCATCACCCTCAAGAGCTGGGAAGGGGGCTACCCCATCTACGCCGTGGGCAAGGCTTAAAAAGGGGTTGCCGCCATTGGTTATGGATAAGCCATGGGCGTTGGGCTAAGAAGTTCGGTTGGCCCATCGCCTCTGGCGTTTGAGGCGAGGGCCAGGCTGTAATGGCCCATGAGGAGGGGTTATGAAAACCTTTGCCGATCTGGCCAAAGAGGTCCAGGAACCGGGCCTTTGTCACCACTGCGGCGGCTGTGTCACGTTCTGCACCGCTATCAATTACGGGGCCTTGGCAATGGATGAAGACGGCCGACCCTGTTACCAAGACCGGGACAGGTGCATCGAATGCGGCATCTGTTATGCGATTTGTCCGGAAATCGATGAACATGAGGAAGAAACCAGGAAGCACGTCTCCTGGACCGCGCCCATGGGCCGGATAATCGACACCACGGTAGCCCGGTCCTTGGATCCGGAAGTGCGGGCCCACGCCACCGACGGCGGGGTGGTAAGCGCCCTGTTGCTCGGCCTCTTGGACAGAGGGCACATTGATGGAGCTATTGTCGCCAAAAAGGCCGGGCCCTTCAAAAGAGAGCCCTGGCTGGCGCTTACCCGGGATGACCTCTTAGCTGCGGCCGGGTTTCATTTCGATACCTCCCATGGCATGGAACGTTTTTCCCAAGTTTATTCCACGTACTCGCCTTCCGTCGCCCAGCTCGAACAGGTGGCCAAAAAACGTCTGACCCGGGTGGTGATGGTTGGCACTCCTTGTCAGATCAATACCTTGCGGCGTATGGAGGTCATGGGGCTCGTGCCCACCGAGTCCATCAAATATTACTTCGGTCTGTTCTGCGCCGGCAACTTCATATTCGGTGAACCGGAGCGTCGCCGACTGGAAGACCTGGGTAAATTTAAATGGGGTGAGGTCCGTAAAATCAACCTGAAAGAACAACTTATGATCCATGTGCGCCACGGCGAAGTGCGTCTCATCCCCCTGGAAAAACTGGACTTTATGAAACGCCATGCCTGTAATTTTTGCCAGGACTACGCCGCCGAATTTGCCGACCTGTCCTTCGGCGGCATCGGGGCCGAAGAAGGCTGGACCACGGTGATCACCCGCTCCCAGGCGGGGGAAACACTTATGACCAAGGCCATGGGAAGATACATCGAGGAGTATGATCGCAGAAGCAAACCCAACCTCAAACAAGAGGCCTTGGGGAAAGTGCTGCACTATTCTGACGTGAAGAAGCAGAAGGCCCTGGTGGAGAGGGAACAAATGGTGGCTTGAACCGCTCCTGTTCCGTTCCACCTCCGCTTCAATGTCGGGGATTTTGGGATATCCACCTGAGAGGTTCCCTATGGAAAACACGGTTTCAGAACCGACAGACCAAGAAGTGGTGGGATCGGTCTTGTTGGTGGGCGGCGGCATCGCCGGCATCCAGGCCTCTTTGGACCTGGCCGATTCGGGCTACTACGTCCATCTGGTGGAAAAGCAGTCGGCCATCGGCGGCACCCTGGCGCAGCTGGACAAGACTTTCCCTACTAACGACTGCGCCATGTGAATCATGTCACCCAAGCTGGTCGAGGTCGGCCGGCATCCCAACATCTAACTCCACACCCTCACGGACGTCCTGGGGATTTCGGGGGAGCCGGGTAATTTTGCGGTCCAATTGCGCCAGCGCGCCCGGTTTATTGACCCGGAGAAATGCATCGCCTGCGGGCTTTGTGCCGAGTATTGCCCCGAAAAGACGCCGGATGAATTCAATCACGGACTGGGGTTCCGAAAAGCCATTCATGTGCTTTATCCCCAGGCGGTCCCGCGTAAATATGCAATAGATCAAGAGCATTGCCTCTTTTTCAAGACAGAAAAATGCAGGGCCTGCGAAAACTACTGTCCTACCGGCGCGGTGGATTTTTCCGACGCCGACCGGGAAACCGAGCTGAACGTGGGAGCGATCGTTCTGGCCCCGGGTTTTGAGGTCTTCGATCCGTCTCACCTGGCCCCCTACAATTACGCCAGGTCCCCCAACATCTTGACCAGCCTGGAGTTTGAGCGCATCCTCAGCCCCTCCGGCCCCTACAAGGGCCACATCATGCGGCCGCTGGACCGGCGGGAGCCGCGCAAGATCGCCTGGCTCCATTGCGTCGGCATGTGCATTGAGCGGGACTTCCCGCAGTTCGGGCGCCTGATCCACGAAGATCCCATCTTGAAAGAGATGGGGGCCAGAAACGCCCTGGCCATGCTGATCAAGACCTACACCGTGACCACCCGCTGGCTGAGGGACATCAACCGCATCGAAGCGGAAACCAAGTTGATGGAATACGAAATCGCTGCCGGTCCGATTCTGTACATCGATGAGGTGGCGGAATTCCCCCACTTCAAGTACCGTCCCTGGGTCTGCACCATCGATACCGATCACTACGGCACCGTTTTGTTCGCGGTTTCCCCCAACGCTTACCAGATGCGTACCCCGCACCGGGTTAAAGTGCTGGGCCGGCCGCTGGGTTTTGACACCTATGAAGTCATGCAGCGGTACTGCGGTATCGGCCAGTCGCGGGTTAATGAACTCAAGGAAAAGGGGGCCATATAATGACTAAAGACTTGAGAGAATGCCGGATAGAGGACCTGCCCGGCCCCAAAAGCAAGCAAGAGCTCGACGAAATGAAGATGCCCTACGAGGAGTACTGTAAGGCGGCTTTCGCGCCGGGCCATGAGATGGGCAAGCCCGAATCTCTGAAGGGCATCCGGTGGATGAGCACCACCATGTATATCTTCACCCCCCACTCGGTAGCCAACCTGGCGGAGTTGGGGGCTGAGGTCATCAAGGTGGAGATGCCCCGCATGGGCGACCCCATGAAGCACACCTCGCCGTTCAATGAGGCCTATCTCTACCCGCTGCATGACACCCGGCCTGTGACCGGCACCGGGTACGGCTTCATGAACGCCAACCCCAACGAGTACTACATCAGCATGGACTACCACCTCCCGGAGATGAAGGAGGCCTTCTACCGGCTGGTCAAGATGTCCGACGGTCTCACCGAGTGCTACCGGCCCGGGACCTTCGACCGCTGGAAACAGAGCTATCGCTACGTCCAGGAGTTGAACCCCCGGTTCATCTATGTCTGGGGCGGCGGCTTCGGGTATGGCCCCAAGTGCTTCGGCGGCTCCTACGACATCCTGGGGCAGGCCCACGCCGGTCTCGCCTCGGTCACCGGCATGCACGAGTCCATGGGCGGCCACTGCACCAAACACTCCAACTGGTGCATTGACTGGTATTCCGGCACCCAGATCACCTTCGGTATCCTGGCGGCCATGCACTGGCGGGCTAAAACCGGGCTGGGGACCATGATCGAGTTCTCCCAGGTGCAGGCGGCCACGCGCTGCCTGGGCCACACCGTGCCGATGTACGGCCGCTTCGGCATCGTCCGCCAGCGCTGGGGCAACTGGGACACCCAGCTCTGCGTCCACGGCATCATCCTGTGCGGCAAGTCCGACTTCCCGGATTCCATCAACCCCCAGGACAAGTTCGACGCCCGGTACGCCATGGTCTCGGCCTTCCAGGACGCCGACTTCAAGGCCCTGTGCGGCATCATCAAGAAACCCGACCTGTACAGCAGCTACAAGAAACATAAAGAGCGGGTGGGGGCCGAGGCCCAGGTGGACATCTACGCCCAGTTGGAAGATTGGGCCAAGGACAAGAGCCGGAGCGAAGTGGTCCGGATCCTGCAAAACGAAGGCCTGCTGTGCGAGCCGGTGATGAACGACCGGGAGGTCTACGAGAACGAGCACTACCGGCAACGGGGCACCGTGCGGTGGATGGAAGATCCGCTCTTCGGCGACGTCCTGGTCCAGGGCACCTACAGCGCCGGGATGCTGTCCAAGACGCCGCGCAGATTGTACTGGATCTGGCGGCCGGTGGGCGCCGACAACGTCAAGATCTACCACGAGATGTTGGGCTACCCCATTTCCAAGGTCCAAGAGTGGTACGACAAGGCCTGGATCTAAAAGGAGAAGACCACTATGTGCGATATCATCTGGTGCAAAAAAGATGTAGAGGGCAAGCCCTGCGATACCGTGAATTACCTGGACCCCTACTGCTTCTGGAACTGGAAGGGTACGATCAACTGCGCTAATTGCGGCACGGTTTACGCTATCCACATGATCCAGGGGCATATGTATAAGGGCCCCGACGAACAGCCGGCGGGAACCAAGCCCGACACCAGCCCGCTTTATGCCGACAAGCCCCTGGAAGGCTACATCAATTTCCCCTCGGGCATGGAAGGCCGGACCCGGCCGTTCCAGTGCCTGCCCCGGCACATCTACCTGGGCGTGCCCGACATGGTGAAGTTCAGCATCCGGGGCCGGCCGCTGAGAGGCTGGCGTCCCCAGCCGAAGTCCGCCGGCATTGCCGGACAGTTCCCCTTCAACTGGGAGATGAAAAAGCTGTCTCCGGAGGTCTGGGCCGAGTATCAGGAAAAGATCGCCAAGGGCGAAGTCAAAGACTGGTAACCGGGACCCGGTGAATAAAAAAAGGAGTGGCACATGATTGAAGCAAAAGGGTTAACTCCCAGGCAATTTCTGGACAAGGTCCTGGAGCCGGAAAAGGAAAGTGACCATATCTGTTGGCAGTGTGAATTCCTGAAACCGGTAATCAAAGGCTCCAGTTTCCCCCCGGCAGACATCATCGGCTGGTGCATGAAGATTCACTGGCCCTATTACTGGTGCGTGGCGGACTTCAACGTGGTGAAGAAGTGCTACGTCTTTAAGCAGAAAGGCTAACATGAAGGAAAACGTCCGCAAGGAACTCGACGCCCTGGAAATGATGGTGTTCAACTGGAAGCAGTGTTACCTGGGGGACGCCACCCCGGATGGCAATAATGAGTGCCTGGTGGAAGAGTTCCAGGAGGAAATCGAGACTTACATGGTCCCGTACCTCCGCCGCTTGTTCCAGTGTGAGCATCTCACCACCGGGGAGACGTCCGAGTTCCTTAACTTTTGTCACAGCCAGGTGGAGGAATGCCGCAACCTGATCCGGGAAGTGGAGCGGGAAAAGGAGACCCCACCGGCTAAACCGGGAATATGGCAGAAGGTTGTGCAACAGACGGTGACCGCCTGGCGGAGATAACCCTGACCTTATCCCTCCGGGGAAAAAGGCCGAGGCCGCCAGGTGAAGCAGCCTGAATTGCCACTATGTTACTAAAAGGAGAGTGAGCATGCCAGCAAAGTGTCGCGTTGGTGTCTGCGGATTCGACCCCATGCTCGTCAAGGGATATTGCAAAACCGGTTTCAGAGCTCTGTGGTGGCATATCCCCGATGAGCTATATGAAGAATTCAACGTTAAACCGGACGGTCACATCTCCGGCAAACTTCTCAAAGTTTACGCCGGCAAGACCGGGAAGATGACCCACGAACCCAATGCCGCGTTTCATTGGAACTTCTCCAAGGAATCGGGGTTGGCCGTGCTGCTGCCGGCCGAGGATATCGTCAAATATGAGCTCACCGAGTTTCATTTCATCGAGGTGCTCATCGAGAAAATCAACGACCAGCCGGTCTGGGCCGGCGGCGATAAAGACAGCACCAAGATGTGGCCCATGGACAAAATGAAACTGGGCTACACGGCGGATTTTATCGCACCTTAACTACTACTTCAGTCCCCTGCAGGCCCGGGGCGCCAGGCGTCCCCGGCCTACAGGGGTGCAGTCGGGGCGTCTCGTCGGGAGACCTCCGGGGGTGGATGCCCCCTCTCTTGCCGTTACGCGGTTGGGGGGAGGGGGACTGGTCCTGCCTTCGATGGGCCAGAGCCTAAAAGCCGGATTTTGACCCAGGCCACCAGGGTTGCGAAGTTTCGGGCCCAGGCCTCGGTGTGATCCTGGCCCATGAAGAGGTGGGCCAGTTCATGACACAGAGACACGAGTTGTAGGCCCGGGGGATGGAGCATGATGCAGCGCGGTTCGTGGAAGGCCTCCCCCAGGAGAAAAGTGGCGCCGTTCCAGTCCTTCTGGGATCGGGCAGGTAATCCGGATCTCGGCGGAGCAGGACCGGCTCCTGGCCGAAGGCCCGGCAGAGCCGTTGCGCCCAGGTTGCCAATTCCTGGAAGGGGCGCATCGCCAGCAGCCGGGCATCGTAGCGCTGGCATTGGTCGCACCAGACCTGGCCGTCGAAGATGAGTTGGCCGTGCCGATCCGGCTCTAACGTTTTATCGCACTTGGGGCAGTTCATGGGCGGTGACGGCAGCGGGGCGCCGCCGATTCCGCCAGGGCTTCTCCGGGTGTCCGGATTCGGCCTGAGGTATACCTCGGGTCACAGCCGCCGGGATGGAATTGCGGCGGCCGGCGCCAGTCGCAATACCTGGTTGAGTAATTCTTTACCACAGGTGGCCCCGGGGCCGCAAGACGCCCTTGCCCTTCCCGGGGAGATAAAGGTCCCGGTTCCCGGACCGTCCGCCCGGGTGCGGGGGCAAAACCCTTGAAGGTTGCGAGCCCAACGCTTAACCGGACGGGATCTTTATAACTCTATCTGAAAGGAAACCCCATACCATATGACCCAGAATATCTACGACGAGGACAGGCGCGAATCGCAGGTCGAGTGGGGGCCGTCCCCCGAGGGCGATTCACCGACAGAGCCAGAACCCCAACACCCGGGGTGGCTGACCCTGGCCGAGGTGTTTAATTCTTCCGACCCGTTTTTTGAGAAATTCTCTTACCTTCTGGGTTATGACTACTCTTCCAACGTTTATGTGATCAAAGGTGATTATCTCACCATTGTGGACCCCGGCAACGATTATACCGGCTTCATGGACCTGTTCAAGCTCGGATTCCGGCCTGAGGACATCAAAAAGATTGTTCTGACCCATGGCCACCGGGACCACTCCATGGGGGCCTTCGAGTTGCTGCGGGCCTATCCGGAGCTCGCCAAGAGCGGGGGCTTTGAGCTGATCCTGCATAAGGACAGCCCGGCGGAGCTCAAGGAGGTGGTGAAAAAGTTCGGCTGCCGGGTGACCGAGCTCCAGGGCGGGGAAATTCTGGACCTGGGCGGTGATGACTGGGAAGTGATTTACACCCCGGGCCACACCGTCGACGGCCTGTCTTTCTATCACGCCCCCACCCAAACCGCCTTCACCGGGGATATGGCCATACCCCACGCCATGGCTGAGGTCGACGCCAATGCCGGGGGCCGGCTGGATCATTACCTGTTAGGGATCAAGGCCTTGCTCAAGAAAGATATTGCCAACCTGCTCCCGGGGCATGGCCTGCCGGTGGTGTCCATCGGCAACCGGGTGGTGGAGCAGACTTACGAGAGCCTGATGCTGAAAATCATCGGGGTGGAAAAGAAGATTCCCTGGCTTGACGGCGCCAAGGCGCTGGTGTCCAAGGGCCTGCTGGAAGAGGCGGTCTTTTGCTGTGACCGGGAACTGGCCCGGGAGCCCGACAGCCTGACGGCCATGCAGCTAAAGGCCTACTGTCTCACGGATATGGGCCGCTGCGAGGAATCTCTCGCCCTCCTCGATCGGGTCCTCACCCGGGAAGGTGGCAACATTTACGCCTTGACGGCCAGAGGCCACGCCCTATTGGGCTTGGGCCGGTATGTGGACAGCTTCGAATATTTCGACCGGGCCCTGAAGATCAACCCGGATTTCCAGGATGCCCAGATATACAAGGGTATGGGCCTGTACCTGGCCGGCAGGGTTGATGAGGCCATGGATATCGACACCTTCAGAATAGCGTTCTCCCAGCAGATGCAGGAGGAGCTCCTGAAAAAAACGCAGTCCGCGACGCCATAACGATTTTGCCGCCACAGACGAGGGTCTGACGCCAAACTTGTTCGACCCAATCGCGGATTACTTCCGGGAACGCTTCTTGCAAATTTAAAGTTTAAACCTCTTGGGTTAATTTTCGTCACCCTGGGGTTTTCTGCCAGGATTATCGCTTCCCCTGAGGGAAGCAGGGATATGCCTCTATGACAAAAATCATCCGGCTCAATCGGGAAAAAGAAGCCATCGAGGCGGCCCTGCATGCCCTCCAGGAGTTGCCGGTGAAGCAGATTGTGGTCTGTGCGGAATTTGCCGTGGGGGATTGCGAGTTCAAGGACCTGGTGCGCTGCCTGGCCGAAGGCAGCATCGGTCTCAATCTCAACTGAGCCTAAGCTTCTGATCCCGGTACCGCTGAACACAATAACCAACTGCATAAATTTAGACAGGGAGTCGATTATTGCACAGCCAATTTTTCAAATGATCAAAGGGGGATATAAGGTAAATTGCCAACCCTTCGAGTCGGATTTTAAACAAATAATTTACAAAATTCTCAGAAAGGCCAATAAAAAGGCGTTTATCTTCAATGGCCTGAAACTTGCTAGATATTGTCATAGGAAAGTCTCGGACATACTTTCCTCCCTCGTTACAGTTTCACTTTGCCGGCCCCGCGATATTCCTATCGTGGGGCTTTTATTTGCCTGGACCGACCATCTGCTCAAGGAGTTTACCGCGACCTGTATGGATTCAAGACCAACCACCGAGCCGCCCAGAAAAGAACTGTCCGCCACAGTCATTCTGGTGGTGCATGAACCCCTGCGTCAAAGCCTGTCAGTGCTTTTGCGGGAGAACGGCTTCGCCCACCGGGTGGCGGCCAACCCCCGGGAGGTGATGCAATTCTTGCGGAAAAAGCAATGTGCTACGGTGTTTGTGGACTGTGACGTTCTTGGCATCTTCGGCCCCGGCATCTGCTCCAAATTTAAGGTGGCCTGCCAGTATTGCCGGGTCGTACTTCTCTGTGACAAGGGCCTGGAAACGCATCGCCGGATTATCAAGGAAGCTATGGAGATCGGCATTTACGCCTGCCTGCTGCCGCCTTACGAAGACTGGGAAGTCCTCACTATGGTCAGTTATTATCCCCGTATGCGCAGCATGTAAAGAAACTGTCCGCATTATCAGAGACGGCATCAAGTCCCCTTAAGAATGATTATCCTCCTTTTGGTTCCGTAAGGATCAAGAAACGGTTGGCAAACATTCAAGCCAGGTGAGTGCTTGACGCGGGCGGCCAAGACCAGGGTGTCCCTGGGAATGGCGGTGGGATAGCCTGCTTGAACTAAGCTCCCCGTGGCTATTTGTAGGTCAGATAGGGTTTTATATGCTTGCAGGAGGTGCGTTGTTGAAAATCGACCTCATAAACCGCGACCGGCCAGATAGGGTATCTGAGCCGGTTGGGAATCATGGAACGGACCGAAAAAGTATCCCAAGAATATAGAGAAAGATCAGAGATAACAATCGGGGGATATCTGAATTGATCAGTCGAGTTTACCGAAAAGGTGAATATCCGGCCCTTAACTGCCAGGAGGAGGATAAGATAGCAAGCCGCCTGTTTAGGGGTATGATGGCAGTCCCCGGTAGTCCTCATTGTTGAGGCAATGGGGTGGGGTCTGCGGAAATTATCAATGATCAGGTTGACTAAATCGGGATGTTACAGAAGGTTCCCGACAAAAGCTCTAAAGCTAATCCGATATCATGTTCACCTGATGAGGCGGAATGTGTCAATGATTTTGAGACACCCTGGACCAGAAATTACTGTAGCAAGTGTTCGGTCTGAACCTCCTTTGGGGGTGGATTGATCCAGACGGCCTCGGGCAGCGGCAGGGCGACTGGCGGTTTACGGACAAAGCGCT
>JAUSOZ010000019.1 GCA_030655955.1 Deltaproteobacteria bacterium | reverse complement strand
AGCGCTTTGTCCGTAAACCGCCAGTCGCCCTGCCGCTGCCCGAGGCCGTCTGGATCAATCCACCCCCAAAGGAGGTTCAGACCGAACACTTGCTACAGTAATTTCTGGTCCAGGGTGTCTCAAAATCATTGACACATTCCGGGGTGGCGCAGGGCACCCACCTTCTTACCTTTCACGTCACGCTTGGTAACTTGCAGAACAACTGTCTCTATCTTACTTAAGTCTTCGAGCGCCTCTCTCCCAACGGACCTCGACAGATTCCATTGGTCGGATTACCTCCGCTCTTTTCTCGGTTTGTTTGGTAGAGATACCCGGTTGGGGCTTCTCAGGACAGCATGGGGGTATCCGGCAAGACAGGAAAATGGCATCAGGTTTGTCTTCTTCACAGAAAAGGCGGCCCAAAGGCCGCCTCTTGACTAACGGGAAATCACGGGATCAGAAGTGTAGCTGCCTACCTCCGGCCCCTTGAGCCCCGTTAATGCCGGTAACCGCCGCCACCGCCGCCGCCTTTTTGTTGCGGTTTAGCTTCGTTGACTGTCAGAGGGCGCCCGTCTAAATCCTGGCCGTTGAACATGGAAATGGCCTTCTCGCCTTCCAGCTTGGTTTCCATCTCCACAAAGCCGAAGCCCCGCGCTGACCTGTCTGTCGGTCGGTGATGATCTTGGCCGAGGTCACTTCGCCGGCCTCGGAAAAAAGAGCCTGCAACTGTGGTTCGGTCGTCACGTTGGCCAGGTTGCCCACGTATAATTTTGTACTCATATCTTCTCCTTGTTGGTCTTGCCGGGATGGGTTTACCGGAGTCTTTTGCCGGCAGGCCTTTCCCATTCGTTAGGGCAAAAAGGGTCAGAACTTCGAGGGCCATGAAACCTTCGGAATTCTGACCATCAGGCTTGCTGGCCTAAAGCTTTACCACGTTTTGGGCCTGAGGCCCCTTGGGACCCTGGGTTACTTCAAACTGCACCTCTTGTTCTTCCGCCAGGGAGTGAAAGCCTTCGCCCTGGATGGCGCTGTGATGCACAAACACATCCGGACCGCTTTCCCGGGTAATAAAGCCAAAACCCTTGGCGTCGTTAAACCATTTTACCGTACCAGTTTCCATCATTGTGAAACCTCTTTACTTGATGCTACAAAGATATACCCGCCAAAAAAGCAGGGCGCACAGCAGTCAGGCAAAAAAAATCGGCCGGGGAGACTTAGCAACCCATCCGATCATTGTCCAGGACTTGTGGCCCGGCTTTCAGTCTGACATGCTAATCTGTTTCCAGTTTACAAGAAAAATGCTCAATGTCAAGCTAATTAAAATAAAACTTGACCTTCTCATAAATTACAAAGAGACTAAGTTAAAACTATCAGATAGTAACAAGGGAATAATAGTGACAGATATTCTTCTATTTGTGAATTTATTACTCGCGATCAAAATAATTATTATTTTATCGGTAGCTAAAATTATTTGCCGTTTAATAAATTGGATTGGAGTGGCCGAAGCTGCTGCATAAACTCTGATTAAACCGGATTATTCCTGAATACTTCCCACACGGTCTTCCGCACCCTCCTTGACAAGCACTCCAGAGGTTCTTATTTTTTGGCTAACCATTTGGATTTTATCTTTATCAATCTGCACCCAACGCGGGCGTGGACTCGAGCCCACAAGTAAATTTATCATTCAAAAGAGCAGGGTATGAATTGGGATCAAGTTGCCGGAAACTGGAAACAATTCAAAGGACATGTGAAGGAGAAGTGGGGAAAACTCACCGATGACTACCTGGATGTCATCGAAGGCAAACAAGACCAGCTCGTTGGCCGGTTACAGGAGCGATAGGGCTACTCCAAGGAACAGGCAGAAAAAGAATTCAAGAGCTGGAAATAAAATAACCGAATCGTTATCCGGCGCTTCCTGTCCTTAAGTCCTTATGAGGAGAGGAGGAACTTGCCGGGTAGAGAAAAATTTCCGTACGTTCTCTCCGGGCGTTCTCAAGGCCTGCAAAATCGCGGCATATGCAGCAGCTCAAGGTGCCTGAAGAGTTTTAGTTAATGGAGCCCGGAGAACCGGACTCAAAATTCTCACCCGAGATAGAGGAGTAAGAACAATGAAGAAGACAGGGAAATTATCGTTGTTGCTGGTCTTGGCCCTGGCGTTGAGTCTGGGTCTGGCGACGTCCATCTGGGCTCAGTCCATGGGTAAGGGCATGGGCCACGGCTCCGAGATGATGAATCTGACCCCGGACCAGGCGGGCAAGATTTTCGACCTCAAGGAAAAGATGCATGCCGACACCGCCGGTCTGCGCAAGCAGATGATGGTTAAGCATGCGGAACTGGCGGCCCTGTGGAAGATGGAGAAGCCGGATAAAACCGCCATCCAGGCCAAGCAGAAGGAGTTGAACGCCCTGAGAGACCAGATGCAGGAGAAGATGACGGCCTGCAGGCTGGAAGCCAAGAAGATCGCCCCCGATTTCAATATGGGGATGGGCATGGGTATGGGTGGTATGGGCATGGGCCATGGCCCCGGCATGGGTATGGGACCCGGCGGCAAGGGCATGGGCCCCGGGGCTGGAACGCCGCCGCCTCCGCCTGCCAAGGGTGCTGGACCGCCGCCTCCACCGCCGCCTCCTGCCAAGTAAGGCTGTTTAACCACTACGGAGCTGAAGGGCCGGACCGGCCCTTCAGTATAATGTCGGCCGGGGCCGAGGGTTCGACCCCGGTCTGAGTTTTGCCCGCGGGGTTTCTGAAGCTCCTGTTAGAAGATCTCCTGAGGCCTTTCGACTTGAGCCACTTAGTCTTAGGGATTCCTATTAGCCGCCTTGCACCACAACTCAAGAGTCTCACATCAGATTTCGGTTTAGTTGGCCGAGTAGCTCATATAAGGAGGAGACCTCAAGAATGGCGATGAGTAGCAAGACCATTCGTGAGCCCCTGCTTCGCCTGAAGTCCTGGCTCCCGGGAGGCGACTTGGGGCGAAGGTACGCCGGTGACGAGCCCCCTCTGCGATCGGAGTTGTTTAGCGCCGCTCAGATGGAGCAGCATGGCAAGACCCTGGCGGGCTCGCACCAGGTGAGACCGGGGCGTCCTCAGGGCCGCCTGCTGAAGCGGCTGGCCGAGAATCACACCGTCCTCATTGGAGTCCGCAACCTGCTGACTGAAGCGGTCAAGGCCAACCGCCGGATTACCCCGGCCGGGGAATGGCTGCTCGACAACTTTTATCTGATCGAGGAGCAGGTTCGCACCGCCAAGAGGCATTTGCCCAAGGGTTACAGCCGGGAACTGCCGCGCCTGCTAAACGGCCCATCGGCCGGGCTCCCCCGGGTCTATGACCTGGCGCTGGAGACGATCTCCCACGGCGATGGCCGGGTGGATCCGGAAGCTCTCAGCAGTTTCACTGCCGCCTACCAGACCGTTACCGCCTTGAACTTAGGTGAATTGTGGGCCATCCCGATCATGCTGCGTATCGCCCTGATCGAGAATCTCCGACGCGTGGCGGCCCGGATCGCCACTGCCCGGATCGACCGAAACCTCGCCGATTATTGGGCCGACCGGATGACGGAGACCGCCGAGCAAGACCCGAAGAGCCTGATTCTGGTGATCGCCGATATGGCGCGGTCGGATCCGCCCATGGTGAGTTCGTTTGTGGCGGAACTAACGCGCCGGTTGCATGGGCAGGGGCCTAACCTGGCAATGCCGCTCACCTGGATCGAGCAGCGGCTTGCCGAAAGTGGGTGGACGAGCAAGGATTTGGTGCAGTCCGAGAACCAACAACAGGCCGCCGATCAGGTCTCCATGAGCAACAGCATCGGCAGCCTCCGTTTCCTGGGGGCGATGGATTGGCGCGTTTTCGTCGAGACGCAGAGCGTGGTCGAGCAGAACCTGCGTGAGGATACTAACGGCGTCTACGGCAAGATGGATTTCCCCACCCGTGACCGCTACCGCCATGTCATCGAGGAGATCGCCAAGAGCAGCCGGCACTCCGAAAGCGAGGTGGCGCGCCAGGCGATCCAATTGGCCCGGGAGGGCGCGGCCAGGAAAGGCGGCGACGACCGCACGGCACATGTCGGCTTTTATCTGATCGATAAGGGATTGGCGCAGCGCGAGCCTACAGTGGA
>JAUSOZ010000016.1 GCA_030655955.1 Deltaproteobacteria bacterium | reverse complement strand
GATTTTTTGATAAAAATTTCCTCACCGGGCATAAAGCTATAGGGGGGCTTGAGTCCCGTCCCGGGGTTCCGGATTCCGGGCCGTGGCTGGTGGTACGAACGGAGCGCCAGGAGTGGGGCGGGCAGGGGGCAGTGGTGCCGGGCTGGGGGCGCTGGGCTGCATGGCTGGACGCTGGGCAGGGCAGCAAGAGCAGGCAAGAGCAAGACACAGGGCAGGGCGGCATGACAAAGGCATATCCTCCCCCCTACCTACCTATGGGCATAGCAGCAGAGCAGGGGCAACATGGCAGGCATGGGCATGGGCATGGGCTACCCTACCAGGCAGGCAGGGCAGCATGGGCAGGGCACAGGGTGAGCAGGGGCAGGGTAGCGTGGGAGGGGTGGCAGCAAGGCACGAGGCAGGCAGGCGGCGGCTGGTTGGCGCTTGGGTGTGCACCCATGGGCATGGGCGGGTGACTGGCCGACCGAGGTCCGAGGGCGGCTGCCATAAGAAAGGAAGAAGAAGGTCAATGTCTTGCGCCATGTGCGGGTCCGGCTGCTGCTGCCCTGGGGTCTGGTCCGGCGGGACGATGGGTGCGAGGCGGCGGTCCCCACGGGGCAGGGACGGCTGGGACTGGATAGGCCGGCTGGGGGGCGAAGGCCATCTATCGATGGGTTCAGGTCCAGGCTGGCCTGGAGGAAAGCATATTCTCATTCACCAATGACTGCAAGGGCATCGTCTTCTCTACCCTCCAGCTTTCAACCCTCTTACTCTCCTGGCCCAAAGGGAATACATCATAGTGACGGTCCCCCTTGCTCCCTGGGCGCTACTGGGGGTGGAAAATTGGCCCGACCGGTGAAGCTGAGCAAGCCCTCATGCCAACCCAAATTCCGCACTCTGGTTATCCCTGGGTTATCCCTGCCCACTCTGAAAGGAAAAGGAGGTTGACCAGTTAAAGATAACCTATCTTATTTATTGATTAATTATGGCGCCCCCGGCCCGACTCGAACGGGCGACACATGGATTAGGAATCCATTGCTCTATCCATAACTGAGCTACGGGGGCGCAGAGAAATTTGGTGGAACGATTTCGTCTCTTTTTCCAGCCTGCCGCACACAAGTCTGCCGAAGTTTTGCCATTCTGGAAGGCCGGAGCCTTTGGGTGAGGCTGGCAGACCTCCGGCAGTGCCGTCGGCCATCGGGAGAGTTAGTCCAGGCGCTTATGCCTATAATATGACAACTTCTTCTTTGACGCAAGAGCCGGCGGCAGAAGGGGTAATCGCCTCGGCCCCTCATATCCAGCCGGGGATGAAAGACGACCCCACGGGACCGGTTTTCTCCCCAGGCACATCATTTCGCCGCCTCAGGGTGCCAGGCATAATAAGGCATCGGCCCTGACCGACGGAACCATGGGCAGCCTTACCTCTACTCCCCCGCAAGATAATCTATCTTGCCGACGAGAGATTCTCGGCCACAGCTTCCTTGAAAGAGCCGAAAGCCTGTGGTATGATTCAACGGTTTTGGAACAGACTTCCAGGAGTTGGTATTGGCGCGCAAATTGATCTTTATATTGGGGTGCCTGATCCTCCTGCTCAGCGCCGGGAGCGCCGGGGCGGCTACGGAGATGGACCTGTTCAAGGGCCAGCGCTTCGAGGGGGGGCCTTGGAGGATCCGCGCCGACACCGTTACCTATGATGCCGCCAACCACCTCTATACCGCCGAAGGTCACGTGGAAATCCGCCAGGGAGACCGCCGCATCATTGCGGAGCAGGTGGAGGTCAATGAGGCCACGAAAATAGCCCGGGTCAAGGGAAATGTGGTCCTGGTGCTGGACGAAGATATCTTTACCGGCCAGGAAGGCCAATTCAACCTGGCGACCCGGTGCGGCGAGATGACCGGGGCCCGGCTCTTCCTGAAAAAAAACCATTTCCATGTCGACAGCCCCCTGATACGCAAAACCGGCGACAAGACCTATTACGCCGAGGAAGCCAAGGTCACCACCTGCGATGCGGACCGGCCGGTGTGGAGCTTTTCAGTCCGCAAGCTCTCGGTGGTCCTGGAGGGGTATGCCACCGGCCGGGATGGGCTCCTCCACCTCGCCGGGGTTCCGGTGCTCTACTTGCCGTTGGCCGTCCTGCCGGTGATGACCTCCCGGCAAAGCGGCTTCTTAATCCCTACCTATGGCATGCACCGGGCGGGGGGGTCAGTTGTGGAAGCGCCCTTTTATTGGGCCATCAACAATTATTCCGATCTCACGCTCTACCAGACCGTCTTTTCCAACCGCGGCTATATGCAAGGGGGAGAGTACCGGCACCGGGGACACGATGAGGCCGCAGCCAATTTCCGTTTTTTCTATATCAATGACAGCTATACCGAGAACACTACCAACCGCCGCTACTGGGCCTCGGGGATGATCAACCAGCCCCTGGGTGACTGGGAGGCCCGGGGTACCCTGGACCGGGTCAGCGACTCCAAATATCTTGCCGACTTCAATTTCGGCTACATGGGACTCAATCGCTATTCCCGGGAACTGCTCATGGAGTTCGGGCGGGACCTGGAGCAAGAAGACGTCAATACCCGGGTTTCCAGCTTCAACCTGGCCCGCAATTTCTCCGTGGCCAATTTCACCCTCCACACCCGCTATTACGAGAAACTGGTCAACAGTGACCCCAACCTGTTCAACCGGCTGCCGGGGGCTTCGCTCAGTTCGGTGCCGCTGTCCTTGGGGGGGTTGCCGATATATCTGGGACTGAACTCGTCGTACAATTACTTCTACCAAAACCACGGCATGACCGGAGACCGGCTGGATTTCCATCCCTATGTCAGTCTCCAAGGGCAACCGCTGCCGGGCATATCCTTCGGTTCCCGGGTGGGATTCCGCGAGACCGTATTCCGGGTGGATCATAGTGTCCCCGAGGGCCCGCCGGAACAACTTATCCCGCGGCAATTGTTCGATTCTAGGGTGTCCCTGGGCGGGGCCTGGGCCAGGGACTTCGGCCGTGGCACTGAATCCTCCTATTTTTTCCGGCACATCCTGCGCCCCGAAGTGTCCTACACGAATGTTCCCCGGTTTAATCCGCACCGCTATCCCCAATTTGACCCCCTGGATCAGGGCTGGGTGGCCCGGGTCAACCGCAACCTGCCCGTGCGCGAGGGGGACGACCCCGTCGGCGGCGTCAATGCCCTCACCTACGGCTTCGCCAACAACATCCTCTGGCGCAGCCAGAACGAGCAAGGCCAGACCACGGTACGGGATGTGCTCTGGTTCCGCCTCAGCCAGAGTTCCTTTTTCAATACGACCAGCATGGGCCTGGATGGCAATGCCGAATATCACCATCCTTTTTCCGATTTTTGGGGCGAACTGCAATTTTACCCGCTGAAGCAACTCGTCCTGGGATCGAATATAGGCGTTTCCCCTTACAAAGAGGGGTTTGACCGGGCTGATTTTAAGGTGACTATTCTTGACAGCAAGAGCCAAAACTATATCAATCTAAATTATGTCTATGTCAAAGATTTCGCCAAACAAATCAACGTCGAAGCCTATCTAAATCTGATGAATTCCGTTAAAACCTGGGTTACCTACGGCCATACTTTCGAGACCAATAATCAACTGGAAAAACGGTATGGCGTGGTACTGCAGCGTGACTGTTGGGGTGTCGTCCTGTCGTACACCGACCGGCCGAATGATCAGCGCATCGGTTTTACGGTCTTCATTCCGGGATTAGGGGAGAAAATGAAGCGGTCGCCGGTGCGTTTCCCGGATGAAAGCAAACATAAAGATAGTCCGGACCTTTATTAGGCCGGGGCTCAGGGTCCTTTGGCCCTTTCATAACGCCTGAAAAGTGGCGGGCTTTTTATCATGGCACGGAGTTTTCTTTAATTAACCGAACTTTGATGGCCTGGTAAAAAGTCGAAATTTCCAAAAATCGTCAACTTAAGTAGCTGATTTTATTAAGGGCGATTTGGGGAAATCACCATTATTTTGACTTTTTACAGTGCCATCAACTTTGAACTTTGAACTATTCTCAGCAGGAGGGTAACTGATTTATGAAACTGGCAATAATCGGCGCAGGGTATGTGGGCCTGGTGACCGCAGCCTGCTTTGCCGAAATGGGCAACGAAGTTATCTGTGTGGACACGGATGCCGCCAAGGTGGAAGGTCTGGAGCAGGGGCGCATTCCCATCTATGAACCGGGGTTGGAGGATTACGTTAAACGTAATTATCAGGAACACCGCCTGTTTTTCTCCACCGAACTGGGACCGGCGATTCAAAAGAGCCTGATCTGCTTCATCGCGGTGGGCACGCCCCAGGACCAGGACGGCTCCGCCGACCTGTCCATGGTGCTGGAAGTGGCCCGGGACATCGGCCGCCACATGAACGGCTACAAGGTAATCGTGGAAAAATCCACCGTGCCCGTGGGTACCGCCCGGCAGGTGCGCCAGGTTATCGAAGCAGAACTGCGAGCCCGGGGCGAAGTCTTCGAATTCGACGTGGTTTCCAACCCGGAGTTCCTCAAGGAAGGCACCGCCATCGATGATTTCATGAAGCCGGACCGCATCGTGGCGGGATGCGACGAGGTGCGGGTGGCGGAACTGATGAAGGAGGTGTATGCGCCCTTTGTGCGCACCAACCATCCCATCATTATCATGGACGTGGTGTCCGCCGAACTAACCAAGTATGCCGCCAACGCCTTTTTAGCCACCAAAATATCCTTTATCAATGAGATCGCCAACATCTGCAGCCGGACCGGCGCCAACATCAATATGGTGCGCCGGGGGATCGGGTCTGATCCCCGCGTCGGCCCGCTTTTCCTGTTTCCCGGACTGGGATACGGCGGCTCTTGTTTCCCCAAGGATATGCAGGCCTTGATCCACACCGCCCTGTCCTACGACTACACCCCCCGCCTGCTGGAGGCGGCGGAGGCCGTCAACCAGGACCAGCGCCGGCTCTTTGTGGAGGTCATACGGGCCTACTTCAAGGACGACCTCAAGGGGCGGGTCTTTGCCGTCTGGGGCCTGTCCTTCAAGCCCCAAACCGACGACATCCGGGAGGCCCCGGCCCTGACCGTCATCTCCCGCTTGCTGGAAATGGGGGCCACGGTGCAGGCTTATGACCCCGAGGCTATGCCTGCGACCCGGCAACATTTGGGGGATAATCCGGCCGTAACCTATACCGCCTCGACCTATGAGGCCCTTAAAGGCGCCGACGCCTTGATTATTTGCACCGAGTGGACCAAATTCCGGGAGCCCGATTTTGAACGCATGCATGGCCTGATGAAGGCCCCGGTGATCTTTGACGGCCGCAACCTTTACAATTCGGCCAAGTTGGCCAATTTTGGCTTCACTTACTTCCATATCGGCCAAAAGGTTTAGGGTTATCTAACCGGAGGCACGGGCCTGGCGCCCGCCGCCTCCAAGTGCCGACGCATTCAAGGATCGGGCCTGGGAACGAAGTGTTGGGTGCACCCTGCGCACCAGTCTTTTTCTTGCAGGCTAAAGGAACCTGAAGCCATGCCACACAGATGTGTAGGGCGGGCACTGCCCGCCGTTCCCGGTCATCAATCTGGGTGTAAGACGCACCCTATGAAAAACTTCTCGAAGCAGTCGCTTATGGGCCTTTGGCCCACCCGTAAAACCTGAAAAGGTTGGTGGGGCGGGCCTCCGTGCCCGCCGCCTTTGGTGGCACAGGCTTCCAGCCTGTGCGCCCACCGGCAAGATGCCGGTGCCACCAGGAACTTTTCAAGACAGAGCCTCAAATCGGTCCCGTCT
>JAUSOZ010000008.1 GCA_030655955.1 Deltaproteobacteria bacterium | reverse complement strand
GGGAGAGGGTCAGGGTGAGGGGGAAGTGATCTTCACGAAGGAAGCAATACGTTACCGTATTGATGAACCACGGTACTTCGTTACCTGGAACCGGACTTTATAGGTAATAATCAAGATTTAGCCTGCGATTTATAGTCCTCGCCCGGTTTGACATCCGGCCCCAAAGCGGGTATAATTTAAAAAATGTCAACGACGGCAAATGTGCATAAAGACTGGAAATTTACCATTCTGCAGGTGGAAGCCCGCCCCCGCCGTCTCATTCTGGAAGGCAACGTCTCCCCACCCTATGAGCGGCGTTATCACGATGAACTCTACTTCTATGCTGTGATGGGCCCGGGCCATCTCTCCCTGGAAGTGAGTCGGGACTTTGACGGCGAGCGCCTGCTGGACTACCTGTTCGA
This sequence comes from Deltaproteobacteria bacterium, assembly GCA_030655955.1. GTDB lineage: Bacteria > Desulfobacterota > Desulfobaccia > Desulfobaccales > 0-14-0-80-60-11 > 0-14-0-80-60-11. The sequence continues at coordinate 9,552 of JAUSOZ010000008.1, read as the reverse complement.
GCAGTTGGGCGCCTCGGAGGAACTGCCCCGGACTCAGGTGGGCGGCCGCCAGGATGAGGAAGAAGGCGCCTTGTTGTTGGTGGAATGGCGTTTCCCGGCCGACGGGCGCCCGGCCATGCTGCGGCGCCTGGAAGAGATTATGGGCCAATCCCTGGAAAAATAGCGATCAGCGATCAGCTTTCAGCAAAAACCAACGATTGGCAACAACGGCCAAAATGAGAGGTGGGCACCCCCCACCACGGATATCGGGTAAACAACAGCCGCGGGCAGCGGTTTACTGGGTTGTCTTGGCGTGAGATAGAAAAGCATCGGAGGAGCAATGATCCATCTCGGAGAATATGACCCAAGGCTTGAAGGTATCTGGTGGGTGGAAGAAGCCGGCATGAGCTGCAATGTCTACGTCTTGAACGAGGGTCGAACCCTCATCGACACCGGCAACTATTATGGCATGCTTCACGAGTTGAGCCAGGAGTTCGATATCTCCCTCCTGGAACAAGTCTTCATTACCCACTGTCACTTCGATCACGTGGGGGGGATGGGCGAGCTCTTCGACTGGTCCAAGCCCAAGGTCTACGGCCACATGGACACCCTGCCGTATATCAATTTTCGCAACGTCCCCTTCATGCAAATCATGGAAAAATCCGGCCGCATCGACCAGGTGGTGATGTTGCGGGGCGGCGAGCGCATCCAGGCGGGGCCCCATCTCCTGGAGGTCATCCCCACCCCTGGCCATACCAAGGGTGACATCTGTCTCTACGAGCACCACAACCGCATCCTCTTCTCCGGGGATACCGCCTTTCCCAGCAGTCCCACGGAAAACATCCTGTCCGACGCCGATAAACAGTTGGGCAATATGGAGCAACAGGTGGCCTCTTTAGCCCGCCTGGTGCCCTACGCGGTGGATTTCCTCCTCCCCGGGCACGGCATGCCGGCCTTCTCGGACGGCGGCGACCACGTGCTCAACGCCTATATCGAAACCCGGAAGGGAGTAGAGGAAGACCCCCGCCAGCCCTACCTGGACGCGGCCCGGATGCTGTCTGAAGCCGGCCGCCCGGAAAAGGCCCTGGAATGCTACAATATGGTCTTGATGCTGGACCCGGCCAACGTGGAAGCCCTGGTCTATAAGGCCACCACCCTGACCGAGCTGTCCCACTATGACGAGGCCCTGGAGATTTTTAACCGGATCCTGAAGGTGGCCCCGGAGCTGTTGGAAGCCAATATGGGGAAAGGCTTCGCCCTGATGGGGTTAGGAAGGGTGGACGAGGCCTTGCAACTTCCAGGCTTTGCCGCCCGGTTAAAAGAGCTGGTCTGAGTTGAACCCCCACGTTTTTATGGTTCGCCACCCGTGCACTCACTATTGCGGGCTCGGCAACCGTAAGCAGGAGATAGGCTATGACTGAGACGCCACAACCCATCGAGAGAAACGGCCTGGATGACCTCACCAGGTTTATTCATTTAGGTCTAACCGTGTTCGGCATCCTGGCCCTGATAACGGGCCTGTGGGCCGGCGACTACAAACGGGCCCACCACTTCGGATTCAGTGTCCACAAATGGCTGGGCCTGACCCTGAGCTTTTTCATGGCCTGGCGGATCTGGCACGGGTTTTATGGCCCCCGGGAGGCCCGGTTCAGCCAGTGGGTGCCCTTTACCCCGGAACGGCTCAAGCTGGCTGGCGAAGATTGTCTGTCCCTGCTGAGGCTGAGGCTTCCGGAGCGGGCCTCGCATCAGGGGTTGGCCGGAGTGGTCCAGACCTTCGGCCTGGCGATCTTTGCCTGGATGGCGCTGACCGGCAGCCTGATGGCCCTCTGGCTTACTCCGGGGGGCAAGGCCGGGGGAGTTGTCCACGCAATCAAGGAAATGCATGAACTCGGCCTGTGGCTCATCGTCGGATTTCTGGCCATCCATCTGATTGCGGTAGCCTTGCACGCCTTAGCGGGCGACAACCTCTGGCGGAAGATGTTCTTCTTAAAATGATGACCGCGGATGGCAGGGAACCGGCCAAATCCCGGCGCGGTAGCGTCAGCCACTAGACCGGTGCGGCGTGGTTGGACCCTGGCCGGGCTGGGAATAAGGGTGACTCAGTGTCTCAAGAGTGGCACATCGCCATCGACAACCAGGAACAGCGCCGCAAGGTGGGCATGGTGGAAGGCCGCGCCCGTCGGGACGATCACGCCGAGGCCGACGGCGAGGTGGAATTCTCCCTCACCCTCTACCGCGACCAGGCCTCTTTAAACGTGCCAGCCTCCACCCAGGGACGGGAATTCATCGCCCGGCTCACGGAAATCATGGGACCACCGCGTTTAGCACCCACGGTTAAATGCAGCTGCTCCTGGGGGGATGGGGTCATGGGGGCCATGCTTATCGTGCTCTGGGACCTTCCGGCCGACACGGTCGCCCCCGTGGTCCAGAGCCTGCACACCTTCCTGGGAACCCGGTTCACCGCCTTTTCGGGGTAAGCCCGGCGCGCTTTCCGGCAACCTCCCGCCCCACCGGTCTCCTCCTCCTTGAACCGGACCCCGGCCATCAAACCACCGGCACCGGCGTCTCGCCTGCGCTTGCACAGGTTGAAAACCTGTGACACCATTTGAATGCAAATTGGCATAAATCCACTTTGTGTAAAGGGTGACTTTAATTGTAATTCCTTATAGTTACCCCCTTTCCTAAATGGATTATTATACTTGCCATACCCGTGAAAAAAATGGGGGAAAAGAATGGGGTTATTACCTTGTGAAAAAGAGCTGATCATGGTATTTATTTTTTTGATAAATCACAGGAGGAAATCAATATGAAAATAGGTGGTCCTTTCCTGATAGCGGCTCTTTTTTGCGAAAAGGTACTCCACGAGAAAGATGGAGTTTTAAGCCTGATTCGTGTCGTGGATCGGTTTACACATACTAATACCCCGGACAAAATGCCTGCATTTCCAATTCAAATTTCAATTCTACTTGGGTTTAGGTCTGGGGATGTGAAAGGAAAACAAGAAGTGGTTATTAACCCAATCACGCCATCTGGCAAAATACTCCCCAAAATTTCTCTTCCTGTTCTTTTTGAGGGAGCCGACCAGGGGGCTAACCTTAATATAACTTATGCTTTTGTAGCTGAGGAAGAAGGATTATACTGGTTTGATATAATATTAAATGGTAATTCAATTACCAAGATGCCTTTACGCATTATATACCAAAAGACGCAGACAGCAGGGGGTACCGATCAACCTTTGCAATAGAATCTATTGCAATGAAATTATTATATCCTATATCAACCCTATATTCTTGAACTATGGGTAGAAATTGTTCTCTCAATTCACCTTCATTCCAACAATCTTTGGAATATTCTGCGAGCAATATTTCAATGTCGTAAACCAAATCTATAGCAATCTTACTTTCTCTGTGTATAACATTCCATGATGCGGCAACAAACCAATCCTCAAACTCTTCTAAAGAAATCTCATCTACGAGATAACTTGCTAATTTTGCGCGTATTTCAATATCAAGTGATGGGATCATGACAACCTCTTTCCCAAAAGTTCGCGTTTCTTTCATAACACTTCAACAAATGTTTAACGAGGGCTGTTACTTGGAACGCATACGATCCAGAGAATTGCACCCTGGAAAAGTAAAGGATAAACACCCTGCACCCCTAAAATCAGGACAACCATGGTGTACGCATAGTCAGTTTATAACATATCTTGACGCCAATGATCAAGAAGTGGTCCGAGTCTTTCAATATTGGCGAGAAGATGGTTCGCTTGGGGCTTCTGGAATACCAGACCCCAAGAGACTGATTGTCGATGGTATCATTTATTATACTTAAGGCTTACCCCCCCAGCCTTCCTAAAGGGGGGGTAAGGGGATTAGAATGTTTCCGATATCGGAAAATACTTTTGGCAACCGCCATAAGCGTCCCAGGGGCTGACTTTATTGCACGGCAGGCTCAGATGGGGGGGCGGTGGGCTGGGGGTGGACGATGACGATCCAGGGCAGGCACAGGGCCTGTTTCTCCGAAGCATAGGGAAACCCGGAAGGCAGGTAGGCCCCAAACGGGCATTGGGCGCAGAGCTGGCCCTCGGTGCCGCAGATATCCCGCAGACGCTGAGGGTCGCCGATCAAGCGCCGCAATTCCGCCTGCAAGGCCTGGATGTCCGCCAGTTGGGGCCGCTCGAGCTCCTCGACCATCCGCCGCATCACCGCGGCCAATTCCAGCAACAAAGGCGGCAGGCTATCCTCCCCCTTCTTCAAGCGCGTCAAGAAATCGTGAGTTTGCAATCCAGAGGTGGTCATAGGTCAACCTTCTTTCCTTCCGGTCCCCCGGGAAATCGGATGTGGTCCATCATGCCGGTCCCCAAGTAGATCTTGTAGAGCGTATTTAACCACTTGTTGGGCCTGGCAACATAATCCAGTTCCGGCCTGCGCCCGGCGCCCCATTCCACCAGGAACTGGGTGAAGATAATCCACTGCATCAGCTCTTCCGGCTGGTCCAGCACAGAAGGATAATAGCGAAATTCGATGGTGCCCCGATACCAGTAAGAATGCAGATTGAGGCCGTGGTAGCGGGTGGGATGGAGTCGGCGCTGCTGCGGCGTCTTGGCGTCATCCCGGTTCTCGGGAGTATACCAGAGGTTTTTCACCAGGGGGTCATCCCGTTTTGACCCATTGCGGCGGAACCACTCATAGAGATCAATTTCCAGGGGCCGGCAGGTGTCGGCGCCGCGCCGGTCTTCGGGCAGCAAATGATAGATGTAATTTTCAAATATCGCTACTATCCGGAGCAACTGGAAGAGTTCACGATTACCGAACTGCTCCGGGTCGACCCCGTGGTGGACGTGGAAACCGCAGGTCTCGTTCACCAGGAGTTCCGGGAACTCCCGGAGCAAATTGATGGCCTGATAGATCTGGGCCAGCCCCTTAACTCCCGAGAGAATAGGGCTCACCAGCTCAGCCCCCCCGGCCCCCTTGATGGAGTCGTCCAGCACAAAGGACCAGGCGTCGTAAGGCGTCTCGGTGGGCGCAAAACCGTTCAGGACAATTCCCCGTTCCTGAAAAACCCGAGGCAACAGCATTCCCTCAGCGGAACGGTTCATAATCTTATAGGGGGGAATGATATCCCGGTCGCCGGCGGAAACACTATATTTCAGGCCGAAAAACTCGATTTCGACCCCGAAAGAACGCGGCATGAAATATCGGAGCATGGGGTAGCGCCCTTTCAGGCGCGCTTCCCAGTTCTCAAGTGAGGCGCAGTCCTCCATCCCCCCCCTCGCACCGCATTGATCTCGGCTGGCCGGTCCCACCTCCCCGATGAGGGCCGCAGCCTTTGACTATAATGTTTATTTGTACCTAAAATAAACTGATAAATCAAGGGATTGCTTTAAAGGCCGTAAAAACAATGCTGGCCCAGGAAACCCGGTCTTTAGCCGCCTAAAAATCCCACAGGGTCGGCTGACCGGCCTAGGCCAGTGAACTCGGATACTATCGGTGCAAAAATGGTTTAAGAAGAAAATCTCTTAAAAATAGACCTTAATGGGGGTACTTCACCTCAAACACTCGTTTGGCCACCTCGAACGTCCCTTCGTAATAGGGTTGCCGCAGGTCAGTGACGATGACGCCGTAGCGATGGTTGGAGGCGTGAATCATCTTCCCCTCGCCCACATAGATGCCCGCATGTCCTACGGGGCCGCCCCGGCGGAAGAACAGCAGATCCCCGGGAAGCAGTTTGGAGAAATCCATTTGGCGCGTCACAACCTTGCCTACCTGGGCCTGTTCGGCGCTGGAGCGGGGCAGGTCGATCTTAAACCCATGATAGATGAACTGGACAAACCCGGAACAATCCGTGGCCGAACTGGTCGCCAGGGAAGCCCCCCGGGCATAGGGAGCATGTTTGTAGGCGTTGGCCCGACTCAAGATCAACTCGGAGAAATTCCAAGGTTCAGAGGTATTATATTTGGGAGGGGCCGAAGAGACGCGATCGTTCTTGGCCTCTTGCTTGGCTGGCTGGGTAATGGGGGGGGTCACGGTCTTCTTGGGAGTCAGCGGCTCCAGCACAAATTTTCCGTCCCGTTGGGGGGTAACCTTCATCAGCGGCGGGGTTTCCGTCACCGAGCGGCGGTCGGAATAAGTGGGAACCATGGACGACTCTACCACGTCCTCGGAGCGCGACCGGTACGAGCGCGTACGCCTGGTTGACTTCGAACTTTTGCTGGATTTGGTCTTCTTAGCCACCTTGGTGGTGGACTTCGATATCTTCTTTTTTACCGTCTTGGTGGGAACTGAAAAAGCTATATTGGGGGAAAAGGTTAACGCCAGGGTTATTGCCGCACTCAGCAATATGCGATTCACCATACAGAACCTCCTTTGTTATGGGACAATCCTGATGGGAACTAAAACCGTTTTTTAGCTCCGGTCATTTGGCCGGCAATGTTCATTCGTTTCCGCTGCCGGACATTCCTTTCTGTTTTAGATGATCTTGCTTAGGCTGATATGGTAGTTTTACCCAGGCCAAATTAGGTAGAAGTACCTATTTGGTTTGGTGCACATTAATATAGGGAACTTAGGATGTCAACCACTTTTTTTGCGCTCAGCAAGACTTATTTATATATTTGCAATGATATAAATAAGTTATGCAATAAGCTTTTTAAGCCGGGCAGGCTGCCCCACCCAAGGCAAAACTCCCGGCACGGGGCGTAAAAATGCCCGGGCCAGGGCCCAGGCGGTGATCCGGGGTTAAGCGTGGCCCCCGAGGCAGGCCCCGAAAAAAAACCAGGGGACAGGGGGCCCCATACTCCAACAAGACCCCCTGTCCCCTCGATGAAAATATGCTCAGCCTTCCGCGGCCTTCTTCTTCTTGGCCTTGGGGAGTGTTTCGGGGCGATCCACCAGTTCCAGGATGGACATGTGAGCCCCATCGCCCAGCCTCAGCCCCAGAGGGATGATCCGGGTATATCCCCCGGGACGGTCCTGATAGCGCTCCCGCAGTTCCGTAAAAAGTTTAGCCACCACCTTCTTGGAGCGCACCACCGCCAGGGTTAAGCGCCGGGCATGCAAGTCGCCCCGTTTGGCCAGGGTAATGACCTTCTCGGCCCACATGCGGGCCTCCTTGGCCTTGGCCTGGGTAGTTTCTACCCGCTCCTTTTCCAACAGCGCGGTCACCAAATTTCGGAGCATGGCCAGGCGATGTTCCGTTGTCCGGCCCAGGCGCCGACCAGCCTTTAAGTGTCTCATGCGACGTCTTCCTTCCTTTCCGGCGTCTGATCGGGGGGTGAGAAGCTTTCGAGCTTCATTCCCAGATGCAACCCCATCTCAGTGAGGATCTCTTTGATCTCGTTGAGGGACTTGCGGCCGAAATTTTTGGTCTTCAGCATCTCTTGCTCGGTCTTCTGGACCAATTCGCCGATATAACGGATAGTGGCATTCCGCAAACAGTTGGCGGCCCGCACCGACAACTCCAGTTCATTGACACTGCGATAGAGGTTTTCGTTGAAGGTCGGCGGCTCGTCCGCGGACTTCTCTTCCTGCCCCGCCGGTTCCTCTTCGAAGTTGATGAACATGCTCAGATGTTCTTTGAGAATCTTGGAGGCGTAGGCGATGGCGTTTTCCGGGGTGATGCTGCCGTCAGTCCACACCTCAAGGGTGAGCTTGTCATAGTCGGTGCGTTGCCCCACCCGGGCCTGACTCACCAGGTAATTGACCTTGCGCACCGGCGCGAAGCTGGCGTCCAGGGGAATATAGCCGATGGCCTGGTCTTCGTCTTTATTGGCCTCGGCGGGGACAAACCCCTTGCCGCTTTTGACCGTCATCTCCATCGCCAGTTCACCGTCCGCCCCCAGGGTAGCGATGTGATGCTCGGGGTTGAGGATCTCCACCATGCCATCCGTCTGGATGTCTCCGGCTTTGAGTTCCCCCGGTTTATTGGCCTCCAGGTGCAGCATCCTGACCCCTTCGGAGAGTACCTTCAAACGCACCTGTTTCAGATTAAGCAGAATCTCGGTGACATCTTCCAACACCCCGGGGATGGCTGAAAATTCGTGATAGACATCCTTGATGCGGACCGCAGTGATGGCCGATCCCCGCAGGGAGGAAAGTAAGACCCGTCTCAGGGCGTTGCCCAAGGTGGTGCCGAAACCGCGTTCCAGGGGCTCGCAGGCAAATTTGCCATAAGACCGGTTATGGGTCTCACTATCAACTTCCAACCGTTTGGGCTTAATAATATCGGTCCAATTTTTGTAGATCATGGCTCCTCTAGAAAACTACTAGGACGTTTATGTCCCGCAATTCTAGCCGGTCTTGGGCCGGCTTGACAAAAATCTGTCTCCCCCGCGCCAGGTTGGCCGCCGGAGAGAGTATGGGAACATAAAGGATCATGATGCTATTTGGAATAAAGCTCCACGATGAGATGCTCTTGGATCGGCATGGTGATATCTTCCCGTGTGGGAAACATGACCACCCGCCCTTGGGCCTCTTCCTTGTTGAAGTCCAGCCAGGGGGGGCATCCACGCCTGGCCACTGCCTCCATGGCATCGCGAATCAACGCCAGGTTGCGGCCCTTCTCCACCACCAGGATCACATCTCCCGTCTTGACCAGAAATGAAGGGAGATTTACCCTGGTGCCGTTTACCTGGAAAAAGTTATGCCGCACCAATTGCCGGGCCTGGGTCCGAGAGTTGGCGAACCCCAACCGGTAAACTATGTTGTCCAAGCGCCGTTCGAGAAAAACCAACAGGTTGGTGCCGGTAACCCCTTTCTGGCGTTCGGCTTTCTCAAAATAACTGCTGAATTGCTTTTCCAACACGCCGTAAATGCGTTTGACCTTTTGCTTCTCACGGAGCTGGGCGCCGTAATCCGAAAGTTTGCTCCGGCGCTGGCCGTGCTGTCCCGGCGGATAATGGCGCCGCTCGATGGCGCACTTATCCGTGTAACAGCGATCTCCTTTGAGATAAAGCTGCATGCCCTCCCGGCGACAAAGCCGGCAATCCGGTCCCACATATCTAGCCACTATCGATCACCTCTCCAGTTAAACCCGACGACGTTTGGGGGGGCGGCAGCCATTGTGGGGAATAGGGCTGACATCCCGAATCAGGTTGACACCCAGGCCGGCGGCCTGTAGGGCCCTGAGCGCGGCCTCCCGGCCGGCGCCCGGCCCCTTGACAAAAACATCCACATTCCGCATGCCGTGGTCCATGGCCTTACGGGCCGCATCCTGGGCCGCCAGCTGGGCCGCAAACGGCGTCCCCTTCCGGGAGCCCTTGAACCCCTGAACCCCCGCCGAGGACCATGACACCACGTTGCCGGACGGATCGGTGATGGTCACCAGGGTGTTGTTGAACGTGGCCTTGATATGGGCCACCCCCGTGGGGATATTCTTCTTTTCTTTTTTCTTCTTAGTGCGTGTCTGCGCTTTGGCCATCGCCCCTCCTTAAGCCTTCTTCCGTTTGCCCACAACGCTGCGCCGCGGGCCTTTGCGGGTACGGGCGTTCGTATGGGTCCGCTGTCCCCGGACCGGCAGGCTTCTGCGATGCCTGAGGCCTCGGTAGCACCCCAGATCCATCAGGCGCTTGATATTCAT
>JAUSOZ010000003.1 GCA_030655955.1 Deltaproteobacteria bacterium | reverse complement strand
CCCAGGCCAAAGATTTCAGTGAGGAGACCGCCCGGGTCATCGACCACGCCATCAAGAACCTGGTCTTCAACTCTTACAATCAAGCCCGGGATCTGCTCACCACCCATCGGGCCCAACTGGAAGCCCTGGCCCAGGCCCTGCTGGAGAAAGAGACCCTGGACAGTCCCGAAATCACCCGGATATTGGACTCTTTCCTCGATCCCGACGAACCCCCGGAAATCCCGGCCCAACTACCGCTCGACCTCCAACAGGCCTAGCCATGGCGGGCCCGGCCCATCCCTCCGGCCTGGTGGAGATTCCGGAGCGCCGTCATATCTGGGCGGCGCTGCTGGAGGCACCGCGCCCTCTGGTCATGGGGGTGCTCAACGTCACCCCCGACTCCTTTGCCGACGGCGGCCGCTTTTTCGACCCTGACGCCGCCCTGGCCCAGGCCCGGGCCCTGATAATCGCCGGCGCCGACATCCTGGACATCGGCGGTGAATCCACCCGGCCCTTTGCCGATCCCGTGCCTCTGGATGAGGAACTGCGCCGCGTGGTGCCGGTCATCGAAACCCTGGCCCCCGAAATCAATGTCCCCATCTCCATCGACACCTATAAGGCGCCGGTGGCCCGGGCCGCCCTCAACGCCGGAGCCACCATCATCAATGACATCAGCGCCCTGTCCTTCGACCCGGATATGGCCCCCCTGGCCGCCGAAATGCAAGCGCCGGTGGTGCTGATGCACATGCAGGGCACCCCCAGGGATATGCAGCGCCAGCCGCACTACCACGACCTGCTGGGAGAAATCCGGGACTTCTTCCGGGAACGGTTGGATTTCGCCGCCTCCCAGGGCCTCCCGCCTGAACTCCTGGTCCTGGACCCCGGTATCGGTTTCGGCAAAACCTGGCGCCACAACCTGGCGATCTTGAACCATCTGGAGGTTTTTCTGGATTTGGGTTGTCCCGTCCTGGTGGGAGCCTCCCGGAAAGCCTTCATCGGGCATATCCTGGACCTCCCCGCCGGCGAAGAACGGGATGTCGGCACCCTGGCGGCCCTGGCCGTAGCGGTGACGCGCGGCGCCCGTATCGTCCGCACCCATAACGTTGCCTATGCCCGCCAGTTCCTGGCTGTGCTGGAGGCGATTCGCACCGCCCCGGCTGGAAGCTGACGCGACCTGATCAATAGGCTGGGCCTCGGAGCCCCTCATTCTCCCGGCCCGGATTTTAGCTGCGCCCGGTGCATTATGGCGAAAACAGTCTTAACGTTTATCGCCCTGAACCCTTCTAAAAATTAGGTTGGAGATGCCCGGCGGGGTCTGATGCGGATTTGCAATCAAAGAGCTTTTTGCAGGCGCAGGCGACAACACGCTCCTCTTGTTAGATTGCAACTTCGTATGAAAGCCTTCGCCTCCCGATTACCTGACATCTCCGGAAAGGATTCGCCCTCGCTCCCAACATGACGCAATTTCTCCTCAATCTGCGCTGGCAGGATGGTGTCGATATCATCCTGGTCGCCATCATCATTTACCAGGTGGTACTGATCCTGCGCGGCACCCAGGCCATCCCGGTCCTGGCCGGGCTCTTCCTCCTGTTTCTCGCCTATGTAGTGGCCCGGCAATTACAGTTTTTTACCCTGGAATGGCTCCTGGATATCATCGTCAAGAGCTTTGTGATCATTGTCATCATTCTCTTCCAGGCCGACATCCGCCGGGTTCTCAGTCAAATGGGCAAAAAGGCCTTGGCCCCGGGTGGCATCAACGCCCCGCTCACCGTTGAGGAAGTCTGCGAGGCCGCCGATACCATGGCCGGTCGCCACATCGGCGCCCTTATCGTCATGGAGCGCTATATCGGTCTGTCGGATTTTCTCGAAGGGGCCATCAAGCTGGACGCCCTGGTCACCAAAGAGTTGTTGGTTACGCTGTTCTGGCCCCACAACCCTACCCATGACGGCGCCGTCATTCTTCAGGGGGACCGGGCCGTGGCCGCCGGCTGTCTGATGCCCCTGTCCCGCAACCCCAACCTGGACCCCACCCTGGGCACCCGCCATCGCGCCGCGGTGGGGGTCACCGAGCAAAGCGACGCCCTGGCCCTGGTAGTCTCCGAGACCTCCGGACAAATCTCCCTGGCCTACGGGGGGAAATTGCGACGCGATCTTACCCCGCTGCAACTGCGTCAGGCCCTCCGGGATCTCCTGGAAACCCCGGCCCATAACCGAGGAAACTGGATTGACAAACTGGTTCGGCACTTTAAAACGCAATAGGCTCCTGAAACTCCTTGCCCTCCTGCTGGCCATCGCCTTCTGGTTCGCCGTCAGTGGTGAGGAGCGCACCGAGACCTCCCTCAACATGACCCTCGAAATGGTCAATCTGAACCGAAATCTCATGGTCACCAGCGAGATCCCCCCCGCCATTCAGGTCCGGGTCGTCGGCTCCCGCTCCATTGTCAACAATCTGTCCCAGGCCCGCCTCACCCAAACCCTGGACTTGAACGGTTATAAAAGTGGCCGTCACACCTTCTCTCTCGGCCCCAACAGCTTCTCCCTGCCCCGGGGGGTTCAGGTGGTCCGCATCCAACCCAACCCCATCACCCTGACTCTGGCCACCACCATCACCCGGACCCTGCCCATCAAACCGGTCTTGGAAAATAATCCCGCCGAGGGCCACGAGCTCGTGAGCATTAATACCCGCCCGGCCCAGGTGACCGTGAAAGGCCCTTCTACGGAACTGGCCGAACTGAAATTTATCTCCACCCTCCCCATTGACCTGTCTTTCCTCAAGGAACCCACCGTCATCGCCACGGATTTGGACTTCAAAAATCTCCACCTGGCCCTGAAAGACCCCATCCCCATCCTGGCGGACCTCCAGATCGGCCCCAAAACCCTGACCCGGACCTTTTCCGGGATCCCCGTCTTGACCGACCCCAAAGCGGCAAAGGTGTCCCCGACCCAAGTCACCCTCACCATTAAAGGCCCCTGGCCCCTGGTACATGAGCTCAAACCCGAAGATCTCAAGCCCCGGGTGGATACCGGGAACTTAACCCCCGGCCGCCACCGCCTCACCGTCTCCGTAGACTTACCCAACGACGTCAGCCTGGTGCGCTCCCGCCCCGCCACCGCCACCGTCACCATAGCCAAGTCGCCATAATACCAAGCAATCGCTGCTACCAAATCGCAACCCCACAGGTGGCACGGCCTTTCCAGCCTGTGCGCCAGCAGGCAAAAACCTGCGGCGATAATCCGTTTGACCGCAATTTCCTATCACCGGCCCCCGACCCCTATACCCCTGACCACTTTCTCATTGCCGGCTCAATTTCCCCGTGATACATTCCGCAATTATGCACCCCCTCATTGCCCTCCTGCTCGGCGTGGTCCAAGGTATTACCGAATTCCTCCCCATTTCCAGCTCCGGCCACCTGGCCCTCCTGGAGCACTACCTGAAGGTGCCCCAAGCCGGCCTGGGATTTGACATCCTCCTCCACGTCGGCACCCTGGTCGCCCTGGTGGCCTACTTCTACCAGGACTGGCTGGACATGCTCCACGCCTTTATCTCGCCCTCCCGGTACAACCGCCCGGAGCGCAAGATGCTCTTCTTTATCATCATTGCCACTATCCCCGGGGCCCTGGCCGGGTTGCTGCTCGAGAAGAAGGCCGAAACCATCTTCCGGGAACCCACCCGCATCGCCATTCTTCTGGGCGCGGTGGGATTGCTCCTCATCCTGGCCGAAATCCTGGCCCGGCATAATCGCCCCCTGGACCGCATCAGCTTGAAGGACGCCATCCTCATCGGCCTCTCCCAGGCCTTCGCCATCATGCCCGGGGTTTCCCGCAGCGGCATCACCATGACCACCGGCCTCTTTTTGGGCTTCAACCGCCGCTCCGCCGCCCACTTCTCCTTTTTGATGTCCACCCCCATCATCGCCGGCGCCGGCCTCCACCACATCCCCAAATGGTTTAACGAGCCCGCCGGGACCCTCCCCCTGTTACCCGCCACCCTGGGCTTTCTCGCCGCGGTGATCTCCAGCTACCTCACCATCAAGTACCTCATGCGCTTCCTCCAGCGCCACACCTTCATCCCCTTCGGCGTCTATCGCCTCATCGTGGCTGCGGTGATTCTGGTCGCCGCCTTTTACTACCCGGGCCGCTAACTAAAAGCCCGCCAGCCTCGTCACCAAGCCCGTGGTTGCACCCCGCGGCCCCCAATATTGGTCTCTGGTTGCATTGAAAAGGGAAGATTAGTGGCACAGGCTTCCAGCCTGTGCGGGACCGCTGCCTTGCCAGGTTGTCAGTGACCGCAGAAAAATGTAGGGCGGGCATTGCCCGCCAGCCTTATTACCCCCGCTTTTCTCGCCCTCCGGGAATGCATCTAAATTCCCCTTGTAGGAAAATCTATTACCTGCATATCAGAAATCATCTGATTTTCAGAACCGCCAGACTCTGATAGCATCTGGTCACCAACCTCGGAGAACATAATAATGACGACCGCGCGGTTTCAACCTCAAGGCACCCACTTCCCGGCGGCCAAACCGAACTTGAGGCTTTTGGCCCACCGAATATCCTCCAGATCGCAGTGTGCTCCCGGTCTCTCAGCCGATGCGCGTCATAAATTCTTTGACAACAAATTCTTCTTGAAATATATTCAATAATTGGGTTTGCGTAAAATTTCACATTCATATAGCAGGTGACTCGGTGATCTTACAAAAACTTCTGGCGAAAAGTCCCAAGCTGGAAACCCGCCTGGAACTCCTGGAACTGGCCACCGGCCTGATGCTGTTCGGTTTCCTCCAGTTCCACATGTTCGCGGTCTCCAGCATCATTCTCGGCGTGGACGCCTTCAACCGGGATTCCGCCCGCATGGATGAGTACTATCTCTCCTATATCGGCATCCCCCTTATCATCCTGGCCCTCATCGTCCACGGGCTGGTAGCGCTGCGCAAGGCCCCCTGGAAGATCCAGGAAATGCGGGTCTTCGTGCAGCATTCCCGCCGCCTGGCCCACCTGGATACCTGGGCCTGGGGCGTCCAGATCCTCACCGCCCTGATTATCCTGGTCCTGGCCGCCACCCATATCTGGAGCGTGTTGGTCACCTGGCCCATTGAGGCCGCCACCAGCGCCGCCCGGATCCAGGGAGGCTACTTCTCCAACTTCGTCCTCCTGATCGTGGCCGCCGAAATCCACGCCATGGTGGGCCTCTACCGCATCCTGGTGAAGTGGAGCTGGATCCACCGGAAAAAATTCACCAATTACCTGGTCTATGCCACCATCGGCATGGTCGGGTTGGGATTCCTGACCCTCCTGGTCTTCTATTTCCGTAGCATCCCCAAAGGTCTCTCATGAACTGGTCCGACGCACATATATCTGACGTCCTGGTCATTGGAGCCGGCCTGGCCGGCGAACGTGTAGCCATTGAAGCCGCCATGAACGGCCACAGTGTCACCATCCTGAGCCTGGTGCCGCCCCGCCGCTCCCACAGCACCGCCGCCCAGGGGGGCATGCAGGCGGCCCTCGGCAACGTCGCCCAGGGCTACGGCGACAATCCCGACATCCACTTCGAAGACACGGTCAAGGGCTCCGACTGGGGCTGCGACCAGGAGGTGGCCCGCATCTTCTGCGAACAGGCCCCCGTGGCCGTGCGCCAACTTTCCCAATGGGGCGTGCCCTGGTCCCGGGTGGTCCCCGGCAAGCGCACCCTGCCCGACGGCACCGATATCGAAGACCTCCAGGAAAAAGCCGGCCTCATCGCCCAGCGCCAGTTTGGCGGCACCGCCAAGTGGCGCACCTGCTTCGCCGCTGACGGCACCGGCCACGTCCTCCAGTACGCCATGGATTCCGTGGTGGTTAAGCTCGGGGTGACGGTGCATGATCGTTGCGAGGCCATCAGCCTGATCCACGACGGCGAAACCTGTTTCGGCGCTGTGACCATGGATCTGCGTACCGGCGAGATTCGCCCCTACCTGGCCAAGGCCACGGTCATCGCCACCGGCGGCTACGGCCGCATCTACGGCACCTCCACCAACGCCGTGATCAATGAAGGCACCGGCATGGCCATCGCCCAAGACACCGGGGTCGTGCCCCTGGGCAACATGGAGGCGGTGCAGTTCCATCCCACCGGCATCGTCCCTGCCAACATCCTGGTCACCGAAGGCTGCCGGGGTGACGGCGGTTACCTCCTGGATAAGAATCTCCACCGTTTCATGCCCGATTACGAGCCGGTGAAGCAGGAAATCGCCTCCCGGGACGTGGTCAGCCGCTGGATGCTGCACCACATCCGCCAGGGCTTCGGAGTCGACAGCCCTTACGGCCCCCACCTCTGGCTGGATATCCGCCACCTGGGCCCGGAGCACATCTGCACCGACCTCCGGGAAGTCCATACCATCTGTCAAAATTTCCTGGGTATCGACTGCGTCGAAGCCCTCATCCCGGTCCGGCCCACCCAGCACTATTCCATGGGCGGCGTCCGCACCAACAAGAATGGCGACGTCTATGGCTTGAAGAGCCTCTTTGCCGCCGGCGAAGCCGCCTGCTGGGACCTCCACGGCTTTAACCGCCTGGGCGGCAACTCCCTGGCCGAAACCATCGTCGCCGGCATGGTGGTAGGAGAACGGGTCGCCGAGTTTGCCAAGGAACAGTCCCTGGTCTTCCCCTTCTCCCTGGTGCAAGACGCCATGGCCGCCCAGGCCCAGCGCCTCGCTGACCTCCGCAGCCGCAAAAACGGCACCGAAGACGCCTTCGTCCTGCGGCACCGGATGGAAGACACCCTGCTCAATAACGTCGGCATCTTTCGCACCGCCGAGGCCCTCCAGGAAGCCGTCACCACCCTTCAGGGCCTTTATGAGCAGGCCCAAAACGTCCGGCTGCGCTCCAGCGGCCTGGGGCCCAACCCCGAACTGCTGGCCGCCCTGCACCTCCCCGGTATGCTCCGCCTGGCCCTGTGCATCTCCTACGGCGCCCTCCAACGCACCGAATCCCGCGGCAGCCACTACCGCGAGGACTACCCCCGCCGGGACGACGACAACTGGCTGAAACGCACCCTGGCCTACTGGAAACCCGGCGCTCCCATGCCCGACCTCCAGTACGAGCCCGTGAACATCACCGAGCTGCCGCCGGGCTCCCGGGGCTACGGCGAAATGCCCATCGACAAGGGCGAGTAAGGTTCAAGAGATTAGGTGGCACAGGCGTCTCGCCTGTGTTTACTGGAGTTTAACGTAGGGTGCGCCCGGCGCACCAACCAATAAAATTCTTGTCATTCTGAGCGTAGCGAAGAATCTCTCGCGGCTCCGAGATAATCAACCAAAGGAAGTCTAAAATGGCCGACCGACTCCTTACCTTCTCTATTTTCCGGTACAACCCCATCACCCCCGAGATTCCTCCCCGGATGCAGGAGTATCAGCTGGAGGAAACCATGGGCATGAGTCTCTTCATCGCCCTGAATCGCCTCCGGGAGGAGCTGGACCCCTCTCTGATGTTCGACTTTGTCTGCCGGGCTGCCATCTGCGGCTCCTGCGCCATGCTCATCAACGGCCGGCCGGGGTTGGCCTGCAAAACCCTGACTCAGGATATGCCGGACAGGATCACGGTCATGCCCCTGCCGGTCTTTAAACTGGTGGGCGACCTCTCCGTGGACACCGGCGTCTGGTTCCGGCATCTCAACGTGCGCACCGAGGCCTGGATTCACACCGACAAGGTCTTCAACCCCGAGGCCATCGAAGAACGCATGGACAACCCCACCGCCCAGGCGATCTACGACGCCGAGCGCTGCATCGAGTGCGGCTGCTGCATCGGCGCCTGCGCCACCGCCAACATGCGGGCCGACTTCATGGGCGCCGCCTTCTTGAACCGCATCGCCCGCTTCATGATTGACCCCCGGGACGAACGCCCCATGGCCCAATACTTCGACGTCGTGGGCACCGATGAAGGCGTCTTCGGCTGCATCGGCCTCATGGCCTGCGACGACCTCTGCCCCATGGAGATTCCCCTCCAGGGCCAGCTGGCCTTCGTCCGCCGCAAAATGGCCCAGATGGCCCTCAAGTGTGCCCGGTGCAAGTAAGCGCCCCGGCATCTTAGGGCTCTAGGCTCCCATGTTTGACGGCCTCAACTATATTACCCTCTATTGGTTATCCGGATTCGGTGAACCCAAGTATGAAATCTGGGAGGCCAAGAAGGCCAGCATCAGCCGCACCCAGGCTTCCTTGAGCTTCAGCCTCTATCTCGCCTGGCCCCTGGAGGTCGCCGACGAAGGCCACGTCATAATCCGGAAAAAAGAGTCCGGTTTAACCCTTGAGACCGATTGGTTTCCGGAGGAAGAATTCGACCTGCAGACCTTCTATTCTCAAGACCACCAGGAAATCTTTTTGAAGGGAACCTTTGAGCGGGAAAACATTTTTATCCATTTTCATAAATAGCCGTGTGTCTCGAGCCGGGC
This sequence comes from Deltaproteobacteria bacterium, assembly GCA_030655955.1. Lineage (GTDB taxonomy): Bacteria > Desulfobacterota > Desulfobaccia > Desulfobaccales > 0-14-0-80-60-11 > 0-14-0-80-60-11. The sequence goes on along the minus strand of JAUSOZ010000003.1, from coordinate 9,530 downwards.
TTTATCCCCTCGATCTCGCCGCCAATATTTCTCTTTCCGCCAAAACCGGCTCCCACCTGGGGGCTTTTCCATTTGATGCCGGTGTGATAATTAAATATAGGTAAATACTGAAGAGGCGTGATTGATCACCGCACCGCTTTGGCTCTATGAACTCTCCAAAAAACCCTAACCTCAGAAATCACCTTCTGGCCATCTCCGCCTCCCTGCTCATCGGCGCCGGGTTGATGGCCATCAAGTTCCTCGCCTTTTATCTCACCGGCTCGGCCGCCATCCTCTCCGATGCCCTGGAGTCCATCATCAACGTGGTGGCCGCCGGCTTTGCTTTAGGCAGCATCATCATCGCCGCCAAGAGCCCCGACCCCGATCACCCCTACGGCCACGGCAAGGTCGAGTATTTCTCCGCCGGTTTTGAAGGCGCCCTCATCATCTTGGCGGCCCTGGTGATTTTCTACGAAGCCTGGCCCCGTCTCCTTAACCCCCAGGCCATCCCCAGGCTGGAAAAAGGTCTGCTCCTCATCCTGGGCGCCGCCCTGGTGAACCTCATCCTGGGAATGGTCCTGGTGATGCTGGGCCGCCGCACCAAATCCATCGTCCTCACCGCCGATGGCAAACACGTCCTCACCGACGTCATCACCACCGTCGGGGTCGTCCTGGGCCTGGTGGGCGTGTATTTTACCGGCTGGAACTGGCTGGACGGCGCCGTCGCCATCCTGGTGGGCCTCAATATTCTCGTCACCGGGTCCCGGCTGGTATGGCAGGCCGCGGCCGGCCTCATGGACAAATCGGACCCCGAACTCTTAGAAGAGATCTGCCGGGTTATCGCCGAGCAGCGCCGCCCCATGTGGATCGACATCCATCAACTCCGGGCCCGCCGGGCCGGCACCCGAGTCTTCATCGACTTCCATCTCATTCTACCCCGGGATCTCTTACTGGAAGCCAGCCACGCTGAGATCAAAGAACTGGAAAAAATCCTCAACGAATATTTTCAAGGGCAGGCGGATATCCTCATCCATGCCGACCCCTGCATGGACCCGGATTGCCCCATCTGCGGGCACACCCCCTGCGATCATCGCCGGGCCGGCACCAGTATGCAGCGCCTTTGGCGGACGGACACCCTGACCTGCGAAGGCCCTCATAAAACTCCGGACCAGCCCGATGAGGAAGATAAAGAACCTGCGAAGTGAAAAATTGCCGGGCCGAGATTCACCTGATCCCCGTAGGGGCGCACCTGTGTGCGCCCTGAGCGCCTGCATGGATAATCCGGACAAGCCTATGCGTTATGCCAAGTTGTCGTCAAAAAGGTAATTCTGGCTGTATGATAGCAACCCCCGTAGGGGCGGTTCGTGAACCGCCCTTACCATTTATTCGACGGCGACTTGGCATTACAGGCTCTGACGCAAATATATTAGCTTTATAATAAGGAAATCGCATGAAACCTGAACGCGTCATCATCATCGGGGCCGTGGCCCTGGGTCCCAAGGTGGCCTGCCGCCTCAAACGCCTCCGCCCCGACTTCGAAGTCACCATGGTGGATCAGGGCGAATACATCTCCTACGGCGGCTGCGGCATCCCGTACTACATCTCCGGCGATCTCAGCGATATCAAGGAGTTGATGAGCACCAGCTTCCACATGCTCCGGACCCCGGAATTTTTTGAAGGCGCCAAAGACGTCCGGGTAAAAATCCGGACCCGGGCCCTGGCCATTGATCGCAACCACAAGCAGGTTCGGGTCCTTGACCTATCAACCGGCCGGGAGGAAAATCTCCCTTATGACCAACTGGTGTTGGCCACCGGCAGCTGCCCCCGCCCCCTGCCCGTGCCCGGTGCCGACCTTCCCGGCGTCATGAGCGTCTCCGGCCTCCCCGCCGCCATGGCCGTCCGGGATAAGATCGCCAGGGGCGAAGTGGGCCGCGCCGTCATCATCGGCGCCGGCGCCATCGGGGTCGAAATGGCCGAGGCCGTCAGCGACCTCTGGGGGCTTGAAACCGCATTGGTGGAAGTCACCCCCCAAATCCTCCCCGGCGTCCTGGAACCCGGTCTCGCCCGCATGGTCGCCAAACATCTCCGGGATAAGGGCGTCACCCTCCACCTGGAGGAGTCCGTCCAGGAAATTCGGCCCCATTCAGGGGCTGAGGCTGCCCTGGAGGTGGTCACGGCCCGAAACCTCATACCTGCCGACCTGGTCATCATTGCGGTGGGCGCCGTCCCCAATACTGGGTTGGCCCGGCAGGCGGGCCTCTCGGTCTCCGCCGGAGGCGGCATCAACGTCAACCAGCGCCTCCAGACCTCCGACCCCGACATTTACGCCGGCGGCGACTGCATCGACAACCACCACCTCATCACCGGCAAATCCGTCTATTTCCCCTCCGGCTCCCTGGCCAACCGCCAGGGACGGGTCATCGGCACCAATCTGGCCGGAGGTTCTGCCACCTTCAACGGCATCGTCGGCTCCTTCACCCTGAAGAGCTTCGATCTGGCCATCGCCGGCACCGGCCTCAATCTCGCCGCCGCCCGCCAGGAAGGCTTCGACGCCGTGGGGGCCCTGGTGATCCAGGCCGACCGGGCCCACTTCTATCCCACCCAGGACCTCATGTACCTGCACCTGGTGGCCGACCGAAAAACCCGGCGCCTCCTGGGGGCCCAGGGCATCAGCCACAACGGCGACGCCCTGGTGGGTCGCATCAATTCCATTGCAGCCCTTTTGCCCTTCAAAGCCAACTTACAAGATCTCTCCAACCTGGAAGTGGCTTACGCCCCGCCCTTCGCCGCCGCCCTGGATATCGTCAACGCCGTGGCCAACACCGCCGAAAACATCCTGGACGGCTACAACCGCACCATCGAGGTCGCCGAGTTCGAGCGCTGCTTCCTGACCGATAAGGCCGATGACACCATCTGCCTGGATGTCCGCGGCCCCGCCAACGCCGCCCCCTACGTCGACCTCTTCGGCGACCGCTGGCTCAACATCCCCCAGGAGACTTTAAAACACCGCTTTGCCGAAATCCCCCCGGATAAACGCCTCCTGGTAGTCTGCAACTCCGGCGTCCGCTCCTACGAGGCCCTGCGCCAACTGGAGACCGCCGGCCTCACCAACGCCTTCAACCTCCAGGGCGGCATCGCGGCCCTGAAAAAATCCGGCGCCCTGGACCTCAAAGACTCGGAGGAACCAGCCAAAGATTAATCTTTGCCATCAGCAGCAATCCACAAGCATAGCGGAGGTAAGAGACATGCCCGGAAAAAGCCGGATGGTTCAATTAGGGATAATGTTGGTGCTAATCTTAGCCATGACCGGGCTCGACTGGAGTTATGGCGCCGCCGCGGCTGATCAGGGCCCTGATCAGGCCATGCGATCGTTCATCGACGCCGTGGTCCGGAAGGATAAATCGGCCATCCTCTCATCTTTCTCGCCCAGCTCTCCCTGGCAATACGTGGGTTACGAGATCGGCACCGGGAAGGTCATCGCCACCAAGACGGTCAGTTATCAGGTGATGGCGAAAGATTTTGCCGCCAAAAAAGGGTGGTATGGTTTTTTCTTCCATGAACCCAATGGTTACACCTTCCGGATCAATTTCCGCAAAGGCGAGATGTGGAAGAAAAAAGGCCGCAATACCTTTGTTTGTCCCCAGAGCGATTCGGGGAACACCTATGTCGCCTGGAGGCAGGAAGGAGGCAAGTGGGTCATTGAGAAGATCGGCGAGACCGGACCTTAGCCGCCCGTCGCACATTTCGTCTCGTTCCCAAGTTGGACGTGGGAACGAGACGAAAAGCTTATGCGATCAATACCATGACCAGCGAGACCCATGTCTCCTTGACAACGGGCTATCCTCGTGACATTGTGAACCAAAAAATTAGAGATACATGACCGACATGAAAAGCTATCGTAAAGAACTTTGGTTCCAGGTCCCGACACGCCGGGCCTTCATCAACATCACCCCCCAGGTGGAGCACTGCCTGAAGGAAAGCGGCATCACCGAAGGACTTATACTCTGCAACGCCATGCATATCACCGCCTCGGTTTTCATTAACGATGACGAATCCGGGCTGCACCACGACTACGACGTTTGGCTTGAGAAGCTGGCGCCCCATGCCCCCATCTCCCAATACCGCCACAACGTCGGGGAAGACAACGCCGACGCCCATATGAAGCGGCAGATCATGGGCCGGGAAGTGTTAGTGGCCGTCACCGGCGGCAAACTGGACTTCGGCCCCTGGGAGCAGATTTTTTACGGCGAGTTTGATGGCGGGCGCAGGAAAAGGGTGCTGGTGAAGATCATCGGAGAATAATATGATGATGATTAACTTTTTGGGAAAGATTAATAAATGTTTGTTTCTCTGTCCTTCAATTTACGCATGACTATTTAGCAATAAGTCATGTAGGGTGCGCACTGCGCACCTTCCTCTCGTTCCCAAGCTCCTGCTTTGGAGGAGTAGCGGCGGCGTCCCCACCTACCCAAACCGGTAGTGTTTCCTCACGTCCTTACTGATCTTCCACGTACAAGACATGCCGGCCGGAAAGGTCACCAGATCGCCCTGGCCCACCTGTGCCATTTCCCCGTCCTCGCCGGTGACCGTCACCTCCCCTTCCAAAAAATAGCAGGTCTCCGGTTCGTCGTAAGTCCAGGGGAATTCCGAGGCCTCTTTGGTCCAGATGGGCCATTGGTTGACTCCCAGCTCCTTTAAGCGCTCAGGGCTGGGCCGCCGTTCCACTCTGATTCGGCTCATGTTCTTCTCCCACATCGATTTATACTAATTCGCCAACCAACAACAATTTTCTCGCAGGGGCGGCCCCATGTGTCCGCCCTGAATGGAGGGCGCACACACAGGTTCGCCCCTACAGCTCCACACTTTTTGATTGTGACTCGGTCTTACTCAGGTGGACCAAGATATTCTACTCTGCCCTGCCGCAAAATAAAACTCTTGGTTGAGGCGGATTTATCCCGGAGTGATCCTTGACAATCGGGGTATCTGAACATAATTTTAGACAAATAAGGGGGTTTCGTGAAACCCTACGGGCTTAACCGTCGGTAAGCTGCGCCGGCTAAGGCTGGGAGGGATTAATCCAGCGCCGCGGCGCCATCCCCCCTAAGGAGAGAGCCGTGAACAAGATCAAAGCCGTAATTCTGGCCCTGGCCCTGACCGCCTTCGTGGCCGGTGGCCTCTGGGCCGCCGACCCCAAACCCCAGACGACCTGCCCGGTCTTGGCCGGCCCCGTCGACAAGAACGTCTATGCCGACTATAAGGGCAAACGCATTTACTTCTGCTGCAAGGGTTGTGATGCAACGTTCAAGAAAGACCCGGAAAAGTACATGAAAAAGCTGCAGGAAGAAGGGGTCACGCTGGAACCCGCCCCGGCCGGTCCAGCTAAAAAATAACCATCTTCAGGCCGCTGCGAAAAACTCCGGCCTCGGGTGCGTTCTGCACACTTCTTGACTGCTCCCGATCACACCAGACCGGGGTCGGGTCGCCTCGACTTGACCCCGAGTCAACGCCGCGCCTCGTGCCGGCTTCAGCGCCCCAACCCCTTTCCCGCCACAATTTTGCCGGCCCGGTGACAATTCCGCCCAAGCAAGGGAGAGGGTTAATATATCAACTTGAGACCTCTGCGAGAGTCTCTATCGCTATCCTTCCACATCAAAATGTAGCCTAGGCGCCCTCGCCTGCGCCTAAATAGAGTGTGGACAGCCGAGGGCGGCTATCCCACATGAGACTTTCACAGAGGTCTCAACTTCGTATTACGGCTCGCCGTCTCATTATCCCACCTTCCGTAACGCCTCGGCGATGCTCACCCGGGAGGCCCGCCAGGCCGGCAGCAGGGCGGCCAGGAGGCCCACGGCCAGGGCCACGGCCAGCCCCAGGATCAGGGTGGCCCGGGTGAGGGGAAAGACCCGGAAATACTGGCCCATGGATACCTTAAAGAAATGCACCGCCGGGAAGGTCAGGACCTCCCCCACCAGGCCGCCGGCCAAGGCCAGGATCAAGGATTCCCCGAAGATGAGGCCGGCCAGGTGCCGGCCCTTGAAGCCCATGGTCTTGAGGACGGCATACTCCCCCCGGCGTTCCCGGGCGTTCATGGCCATGGTGTTGGCCAGCACGATGAGGATAACGCCGATGACCACCCAGGATACCACCTGGATGGCCAGGAGAATGGCTTCGGTCATGGAGACAAAGCCCAGGGCGAAGGCCTGTTCCGTTTCGGTCAGGGTCTCGGCCAGGCTGTTCTTGAACAAGGCATCCACCTGGGCCGCCACCAGGGGGGCCAGCTCCGGCCGGGCCACCTTGATGAGGAACCAGCCCACGTTATCGGCCCGGCTGGTGGCGCTCTTCTTCAAAGACTCATTGAGGTAATCCCAGTGGAAAAAGAAGCGCGATTCGTCGGTGGTAGGTTCGGCGCCGGTATAGATGGCCCGGATGATGAAAGGCCACTCGCCGGGGTAAATGTTGCCCTTGATGACGACGGAGTCCCCCAGCTTCCAGCCGTACCGGGTGGCCAGGGTGCGGCCCACGGCGGCGCCCCGCCTGTCCTTCATAAAGGCCAGCTTCTGGTCCTCGGGCATGACGTATTCGGGGTAAATGGCGAAATAACGGCGGACGTCCACGGCGAATTTTGGGAAGAAATGCCGCTCGTCGATGTAGTTGCCACCGAACCAGCGGCCGTAGGCCACCGCTTCAATGCCGGGGATGGCCTGGACCTTAGGCAGATAGGCGATGGGCAGGGGAAAGACCAGGGAGATGGCGTTCCGGCACACCAGGCGGGCCGGAGAGGCGGCGTTTACCCCGGCATACCAGGCCGCCACCACGGTGCGCAGCAAGGTAAAGGCCAGCACCGCCACCGCCATGCCCAGGATGGTGAGCGCGGCTCGTAACGGGTGCCGGGTTATATTGCGCCAGGTGAGTTTGAGCACGGGTGCCAGTTCCCAGTGGTCAGTTTTCCTTGGTAGCACAGGCTTTCCAGCCGGTGCCCAAGTATATTGTAGGGTGCGCTCTGCGCACTACCTCTGGTTCCCAAGCTCAGCTTGGGAACCAGGTAAGTAAGTCCACCCGTAGGGGCGGTTCGCGAACCGCCCCTACAAGGAATTTCATGATTGGGGGTGGCCCCAAACTGCCATGGTGGTTCAGCCTGCGAGATCACCGGCGAGACGCCTGTGCCACTATAATTTTTGCTCCCGCTGATCTCTGGCCGCCAGCATCGCCAGGGCCAGCAACCCCACATCGATGAGGCGCCGCCCGGCCTGCCGCTGGGCGTGAGCCGCAGGAATTCCCTGGCCGGTCACCCGGTTATTGACGACCAGGCAGACGCCCCCGGCCCGGATCCGATAGGTAGAAACCGCGGCCAGGGTCAGGTAGGCGGACATCTCCATCTCCAGGTTGAGGACCCCGGCCTGGCTGAGGCGGGCCACCTTGTGGGGGTCTAGACGGGGGAACCCCGGGGCCTCCCGGCCCTGGCCGGCGTAAAAATCAGCCGTGGTGCAGGTAAGGCCCACATGATAGGGGGCTTTGAGGTTCCCGGCCGCCGCGGTCAGGGCCGCGACGATCGCAGGCTCAGCCTGGGGGACGAAATCCGCCGGGGCATAAGCATGGGTGGTATTTTCATCCCGCCGGGCCGAGGCGGTGATGACCAGGTCCCCTACCGCGATATCGGCCTGGAGCGCCCCGCAGGTGCCCAGGCGGATAAAGGTCACCGGGGTGACGCAGTTGGCCGCTTCCACGATGGCGATGGCGCTGGCCGGGGCGCCGATGCCCGTGGCCATGACCGAGACCGGGATGTTCTGGTAGATGCCGGTATAGGTGAGAAACTCCCGATTTTTCCGCCGCATATCCACCCGGGTGAGCCGGCGGGCGATGCGCCGGGCCCGATCCGGATCGCCGCAGGTCAGGATATAGGGCGCCAGTTCTCCGGGGCCGCAGTCGAGATGATAAAACCGGCCCCGGGCATTTTTCGGAATGGGGCCTGAAATGTCCATGACGTAAATCCCCCTAGCGCAATTTCACCGGGGCGGCGGCCGCTTAATCCTCTTGCGGCTCGGATTCGTTGAGCAACTGCCCCTTGATGAGGCGGCGGATGCGGCCGGCGTGGGCGGCGGCTTCCGGGTCGTGGGTGACGATGATGATGGTTTTCTGGAACTCGCGGTTCAACTGAGTCAACAGGTCCATGATTTCCCCGGCGGATTTTTTGTCCAGGTCGCCGGTGGGCTCATCCGCGGCGATTAGGGTGGGGTCGGTGACCAGGGCCCGGGCGATGGCCACCCGCTGTTGCTGGCCGCCGGAGAGCTGGCCCGGGTAGTGGTGCTGACGGTCGCTCAGGCTCACCAGTTCCAGGACCAGGTCCACGTGCTCCTGGCGCTCCCGCCGGGACAGCCGGGTGAGGAGCAGGGGCAGTTCCACGTTTTCATAGGCCGTGAGGACCGGGATGAGCTGATAAAACTGAAAGATGAAGCCGACGTTGGCTGCCCGCCAATCGGCCAACTGAGACTCGGTGAGGGCCGGGAGGTTGATGCCGTGCACCGTGAGGTGGCCGGAGTCCGGGCGGTCCAACCCGGCAATGAGGTTGAGCAAGGTGGTTTTTCCGGACCCGGAAGGACCCATGAGGGCTAAAAATTCCCCGGCCTGGATAGTGAGGTTGATATCCTGGAGGACCGGCAGCACCTGGCTGCCTCGCCGATAGGATTTATTCAGGTGGGCGATCTCCACCACCGGGGCCGGGGCGAGCGCCGGGTTCCCCGTCATGACTCTTTTACTTTCACCCGGGAGCCGTCCTTCAAGGCGGCAGGCGGGTTCAGGACCACCCGGTCGCCTTCCTTGAGACCGGCGGCGATTTCCACCAGATCGTTCATGGCGGCTCCCGGGGTGACGGTAACCAGCTTTACCCGGCTGCCGGTCACCAGGAAACTGTAGGTGCGGCCTTCCCGGGTGATGAGGGCGCCCTTGGGGATAATCAAGCGGGGCTGGCGCGCCTCCGGGTCCAGGGGCTGGGAGAGAAAGGCTACCTTGGCGCTCATTTCCGGCAGGATGCGTTCGTCGGTCTCCAAAAATTTTACCTTGGTGAGTACGGTGGCCTTGGTGCGGTCGGCGGTGGGGACAATCATGTGGACCTCACCGGTAAAGCGCCGGTCGGGAATCGCGTCCAGGGAGATTTCACCGGGTTGCCCCAGGCGTACCTTGTCCAGGTTGGACTCGGCCACATCCACTTCCACCATCAGGGAGTTGAGGTCGGCCATGGTCACCACCGCGGCCCGGGCATTGGCCGCGGCGCCGAAGGGAGCCACCACTTCCCCCACTTCGGCATATTTGGTCGTCACCACCCCGTCGAAGGGGCCGCGGATGTAGGAGTATTCCAGGGACGCCTGGGTATTGGCCAGCCCGGCCCGGGCTACGTTGATGCGGGCCCGGGCCGCGGCCACACCGGCCTTGGCTTTAGCGTCGCGGGCCACGGCGGTATCGAAGTCCTGCTTGGGAACGAGGTCCTGGCCCACCAGGGTTTTATAGCGCTGATACTGGAGACGGGCGTCCGCCCGCTCTGCCTGGGCGGTGCCCAG
>JAUSOZ010000315.1 GCA_030655955.1 Deltaproteobacteria bacterium | reverse complement strand
GACTGGCAGGGGAGTTTGGGGGAAGGGTCGGGGAGGCTGACGAAAATATTCCCCGGCCCTCCTCTCAAGTTATCGTTGGCGTTTACCGTGAAAGTCTCCCGTAGGGGCGGTTCGCGAACCGCCCCTACAGTGAATTTCATTTTTGGGGGTGGCCGATTCTTCGGCCATGACTGTTTATCTTGTATCCGGCGGGGCGGGACGAAATCCCAGCCCCGCCAAAATTATGGTAAGATAACTTTATGGTTTACTTGGTAGGCGCCGGGCCCGGAGACCCGGGGTTGATTACGGTGAAAGGTCTTTCGTTATTGCGCCGGGCCGACGTTGTGGTCTATGACCAGCTGGCCAACCCGGAGCTTCTGAAAGAGGTCCCGGCGGGGGCTGAAGTTCTCTATGTGGGTAAGCGCGCCGGGGACCACGCGGTGCCCCAGGGCGGCATAAACGAGCTGTTGGTGCAAAGAGCCCGGGCCGGGCTCACGGTGGTGCGCCTCAAGGGCGGCGACCCCTTTGTCTTTGGCCGGGGCGGCGAGGAAGCGGAAGAGTTGGCCGCGGCCGGCATTCCTTTTGAAATAGTCCCCGGGGTGACCTCGGCGGTGGCGGCGCCGGCCTACGCCGGCATTCCGGTGACCCACCGGCGCTACACCACCCTGGTGACCTTCATCACCGGCCACGAAGACCCCACCAAGGAGGCCAGCACCATACCGTGGGCGGCCCTGGGGCAGAACCCCGGCACCCTGGTCTTTCTCATGGGGGTGAAAAATTTACCCGAAAACTGCCGGCGGCTGGTGGCCGCGGGGCGGCTGCCTTCGACCCCGGCGGCAGTGATCCAATCGGGAACGACGCTCACCCAGCGCACTGTGGTGGGGACTTTGGCCACCATTGCCGATCGCGCCCACGAGGCCGGCATCAAGCCCCCGGCGGTGCTGGTAGTGGGCGGGGTGGTGGAACTGGCCGCTAGTCTGAAATGGTGGGAACACCGGCCCCTGTGGGGCAAAACCGTGCTGGTGACCCGGTCCCGGGACCAGGCCTCCCGGTTGGTGGAACTGCTCAACGCCGCCGGGGCCCGGTGCCTGGAGGTGCCTACCATCGAGATGGCGCCGCCGGCGGATTTTGCGCCCCTGGACGCGGCCTTGCAGCACCTGGGGCGCTACGAATGGGTGGTTTTCACCAGCGCCAACGGGGTGCGCGCCTTTATGGAGCGGCTCTTTCACATGGGACTGGATGTCCGGGCCTTGGGGCGCGCCCGGCTGGCGGTCATCGGCCCGGCTACGGCTCAGGCCTTGAGGGAATATAGCCTGGTGGCGGAGGTGGTGCCCGATACTTTTCAGGCCGAGGGGCTCCTGGAAGTTTTGGAGCCGAAATTGTTGGGCGGGACGCGGGTCCTCCTGGCCCGGGCCGAGCAGGCCCGGGACGTGCTGCCCGAGGGCCTGGTCAAGCTGGGGGTCAAACTCGACGTGGTGCCGGTGTATCGGGCCCTGGCGCCTACGTCCGTGCCGCCGGAGGCGGCGGCGATGTTGGACGCGGGCCGGGTAGATGTCATGACCTTCACCAGTTCCAGCACGGTCCACAACTTTGCCGGTTTAATCGGCAAAGAGCGTTTTCAGGAATTAGCCGCCCGGGCCACCGTGGCCTCCATCGGCCCCATCACCACCGCGACGCTGTCGGAATACGGCATCACGCCCCAGATTGAGCCGGCGGCGTTCACCATCCCGGCCCTGGCCGCGGCGATTGTGGAATATTTTGCGAGGTAGGTGAGCAGTGAGCAGGTTTTGAATCCTGGTTCCCAAGCTCCCGCTTGGGAACCACCTTGTCTTGCCAAGCTCCGGCTTGGCAAAATAATTTGTGTGGATTCAGTATAGTGCTCGTAATATGACTACTTCTCCAAGCAGAGCTTGGATTGAAATTTGCATTCCCAAGCAGGAGCTTGGGAACGAGGCGGGGGCTTGGGGCCCACCCGTAAATGATGAAAAGTTCGTAGGGCGGGCGTCCCGCCCGCCATGTTGGTGCGTAGGACGCACCCTACATCTGCACAGGCTGGAAAGCCTGTGCCACCACATTAGTTGGTGGGGCGGCCCTCTTGGGCCGCCGCGGCCATAAGCTAATGGTGCGTAAGACGCACGAAGACCTTACTGCTCACTGCTCAAAAGCCTATGACCTATACCTTCAAACCCGAACCTTTCGAGCCCCCGGTGCGCCGGATTGATTACGAGAAGGAGCTCAACCCGGCTCAGTACGAGGCGGTGACCACCCTGGAAGGCCCCATCCTGGTCATCGCCGGGGCCGGCAGCGGCAAGACCCGCACCCTGGTCTACCGCCTGGCGTATCTGGTGGAGCACGGGGTGGACCCCGGGGCCATTCTGCTGTTGACCTTCACCCGCAAGGCCTCCCGGGAGATGCTCACCCGGGCGGTGCATCTGTTGAACCAGGCCCTGGGGCAGGTGGTGGGGGGCACCTTCCACGGCATCTGCTACCTCTGGCTGCGCCAGTACGGCGAGCGTCTCGGGTACCCCAAGGGCTTTACGGTCATGGACCGGGCCGACCAGGGCGACCTCCTGAACCTGCTCAAGGAGAGGTTGGGCTTTAAAAAGCTCTCGGGGCCGTTTCCCCGGAAAGAGACCATAGCCGAAATGTTGGGGGCGGTGGTCAATAAGGACCTGTCCCTGGATTTTCTGCTCTCCCGGGATTACCCCCAGTTCCTGGAGCAGCGGGACCACCTGGCCAAAATGGCCGCGGCCTACCAGGACGAAAAGCGCCGCCACGCCCTGCTGGATTATGACGACCTGCTGCTGGAGGGCCGGCGCCTGTTGATCGAGCACGAGGACGTGCGCCGCCACCTGTCCAACCGCTTCCGCTACCTGATGGTGGACGAATACCAGGACACCAACCGGCTCCAGGCCGAACTGGTGCAGCTCCTGGCCTATTCCCATAAGAACGTCATGGCGGTGGGGGACGACTCCCAGTCCATCTATTCCTTCCGGGGCGCCAATTTCCGCAACATCATGGATTTTCCCAACCTGTTTCCCGGCACCCGGGTCATCAAGCTGGAGGAGAATTACCGCAGCACCCAGCCCATCCTGGACCTGGCCAACGCCATCATTGCTGGGGCCCGGGACAAATACACCAAGTGCCTGTTCACCCGCCGGGCCGACGGCAGGCGTCCCCGCCTCTTCCGGGCGGCGACGGAAAACGAGCAGTCCAGGCTGGTGGTGGCCCAGGTGCAGGCCCTCCAGGAGGAGGGTACCCCTTTGAGCCAGATGGCGGTGCTCATCCGGGCCGGGTACCACTCCTTCGACCTGGAAATCGAACTGGTGCGCAATGGTATCCCGTTCATGAAGTTCGGGGGCTTCAAGTTCATGGAGAGCGCCCACATCAAGGACCTCCTGGCGCATCTGCGGGTGGTGGCCAACCCCAAGGACACCATGAGTTGGAACCGGCTGCTCCTCCTGGTGCCGGGGGTGGGGCGGGCCACCTGCAACAAGTTCAACGCCCAGGTGCAGGACAGCTTCGACCTGGCGGACGGGATCACCTGGCTGCGCCAACAACGCCGGCCCCAGGAGTTAAAGGATCTGGCGGGGCTCATGGAGTCCCTGAACGGACCGGGGCATACCCTGATGACCCGCATGAACCAGACCCTGGCCTATTACGAGCCCCTGGCCAAGGCCCGCTATGACGACTATCCCAAGCGCATGAAGGACCTGGAACACCTCGTGAACATCACCGCCCGCTATCAGGAGCTGCAGGCTTTTTTGAACGACCTGACCCTGGAGCCTCCCAGCAGCCTGGCGGACGTGGTCACACCGACCGAGGACTACCTGACGCTGTCCACGGTGCACTCCGCCAAGGGCCTGGAGTGGGACGCGGTGTTTGTCATCTGGGCCGCGGAAGGCCGCTTCCCGGGGTTCTACTCCCAGGAGGGCGACGATGAAATGGAGGAGGAGCGCCGCCTGATGTACGTGGCCGCGACCAGGGCCCGGAACTATCTGGCGGTGATTTTCCCCAGTATCGGGTATAGCCGGCAGTTCGGGATGACCGTCAATTCGCCGTCCCGGTTTATCGCCGATATCCCCCGGGACCTCCTGGAACCCTGGCGGGCCGAAGTGGAGGAGTGGTAGGGGGAGTGAGCAGTGAGCAGATATGGAAAACGGTTATCTTTCGCTTTTGGCTGCTCCCTGCTTTGGCAAGTCTATTTCATGGTGCGTAGAACGCACCCTACCTGCTTGGTGGCACCGGCATCTTGCCGGTACGGGCGCACAGGCTGGAAGCCTGTGCCACCAATGTCTTACCTGGTTTACGGGTGAGTTGATGGCTCATGCTCATGAACGACTGCTCACTGCTCACTAAGGAAACGCCATGGAAGCATGGGAGCCAGCCTACTTAGAGACGCAGCGCCGGGGGTTGCTCCAGGCGAAGATTGATGCGGCTTACGAGATATTGAGTCAGTGCAATCTCTGTCCGCGAAACTGCCTGGTGGACCGGCATCACGGGGAGTTGGGGCTGTGCCGCACCGGGGATCTTCCCGTGGTGTCGTCGTATGGGCCTCATTTCGGCGAGGAAGGCCCGCTGGTGGGGAGCCAGGGGTCCGGCACCATCTTTTTCACCCACTGCAACCTGTACTGCCTCTTCTGCCAGAATTACGAGATCAGCCACGGGGGGGAAGGCGAAGAGATCAGCGACGAAGATTTGGCGGCTATGATGCTCGCTCTCCAGAAGCGGGGCTGCCACAATATCAATTTTGTCACCCCCAGCCACCAGGTCTACCAGATCCTGGCGGCGCTGCCGGCGGCCGTCGCTGGCGGCCTCAACGTCCCCCTGGTCTACAACACCGGGGGCTATGATGCCGTCGAGACCCTGCGGCTTCTGGACGGAGTGGTGGATATTTACATGCCGGACTTCAAGTTTTGGGACCCGCAGGTGGCCGGGGATTTTTGCAGTGCGGAGGACTACCCCGAAATCGCCCGCCAGGCGGTTAAGGAGATGCACCGCCAGGTGGGCGATCTGGCGACGGATGATCAGGGGGTGGCCCGCCGCGGCCTGCTGGTGCGGCACCTGGTGCTGCCCGATGGCCTATCCGGCACCAAAGAGATCATGGAATTCTTGGCCCGGGAGGTCTCGCCCCGGACCTATGTCAATGTCATGGGGCAGTACCGGCCCTGCGGCCGGGCGGCGGAGCACCCGGGCTTACGAGAATTCCTCACGGCGTTGGAACATGAACAGGCGCAACAAACGGCCCGGGAGGCGGGCCTCACCCGGTTGGACCGGCGGGAGAAATTGTTTCGCTGGCTGTGAGCGCATGAGCATTGTAGGGGCGGACCTGCGTGTCCGTCCCTGAGGGGGCACACATGGGTGCCCCCCTACGAACCCCTGAAGGATTCACATGAGCGGCGACCTTTATGCCATCGGCGATATCCACGGGAGCCTGGAATCCCTGGAACGCCTCCTGGACAAGATCAGTCCCGATCTGGAGCGGGATCGGCTGGTATTTGTGGGGGACTATATCGACCGGGGTCCCCAGTCCAAAGAAGTGGTGGATTATGTCATCCGCCTGAAAAACCTGGCCCCGCCGGGGCAGATCATCTGCCTCAAGGGCAACCATGAGGCCATGTTCCTGGACTTCCTCGAGGGCGGCCCGGCGGAAATGTTCATCTTCAACGGCGGCAGGGCGACCGTGGAAGGGTACTGGGGTGACGCCTGGGTGGAACGGGAAGGGTTGGTGCTGCCGCCGGACCACGCCCAGTTTTTCCAGGACCTGGAGCTGTACTATGAGACCCCGGATTACATCTTCGTCCACGGCGGTCTCAAGCCGGGCGTGCCCCTGGCCGAGCAGGTGGAAGAGGACCTGTTGTGGATTCGGGGCGAATTCATCACGTCCCAGGAGGATTTCGGCCGCCGGGTCATTTTTGGCCATACGCCTTTCAAGCAGCCGCTGCTCATGCCCAACAAGATCGGCATCGACACCGGTGCGGTGTATGGGAATTTCCTCACCGCCTTGAAGCTGCCTGAGGAAGAATTCTTTTTTGACCGGCAGTTTTGACTGGAATCTCCGACACTGTGCCGCAGTGCCGATGGCCATTATCCTTGACAGTCCGGCAAGTCTAAGATAATTATGTTTAATTGAGCTAAACCCAGGGGCGGAGCACGCCCCTTGTAGTTGTCTAGGCCATAACCTCCCGGCATTTCAGGGAAATATAGTTTGATCGCCGCCGGACTCATCCCCGGCGCTAAGGAGATAGTTGCATGTTGCGAGCGGTTCGCCTGAAATTTCTCTTCTTATTTATCCTCACCGTCGTTGCTATCATGTTCGTGCTGCCTTCCCTCACCGGGGGACTCCCTGGCTGGTGGGAAAAGCATGTGAGCCGCGGTTTGAAGCTGGGGTTGGACCTGAAAGGGGGCATGCACCTGATCCTCCAGGTGGACATGGAGAGCGCGGTCAGAAATGCCTTGAACCGCGATGCCAACGATCTGAAGGAGATGGCGGAGAAGCGGGGTCTGAGCCTCAAGATCGGAGACGTGGCCAAAGAAAGGCTGCCCGTCACCCTGCCCAATAAAGACGAACAGGCGGCTTTTCAGAAATTCCTCAAGGAGGAGTTCCCTCACCTGACGGCCGGGGAGCCTCAACGCCAGGACGGGGGCCTGGTCTTCACCCTGAGCCTGACGCCGGAGGAAATCAAGCAACTCCAGGAACGCACCCTGTCCCAGAGCCTGGAGGTTCTGCGCAACCGCATTGACCAGTTCGGCGTGACCGAGCCGGTCCTGGTGCGTCAGGGGGACGACCAGATCGTGGTCCAGCTCCCCGGCGTCCAGGACCCCCAGCGGGCCCTGGACCTCATCGGCCAGACGGCCCAGCTGGAATTCAAGCTGGTGGACGACCAGGCCCAGATCAATCTGCCGGAATTGATCGAAGCCGCCCTCAAGAGCGGCCAGCTCAAACCCGGTTATACCCGGGAGCAGCTCAACCAGGCTTTGGCCGACAAGATTCCGGCCGAAGATGAGGTGTATATCGAAAAGAGCATCAACCGGGAGACCGGACGGCTGGAGTCCAAGCCCTTGCTGCTCAAAAAGAAGGTCCTGATGACCGGCGAGGCGGTGAAAAACGCCACGGTGCGCATCGGCGACTACAATGAACCGTACGTGTCGGTGGACTTTAACCGCCGGGGGGCGGCGGAGTTCGGCCGGATCACCGGGGAGAACGTCAAGCGCCGCCTGGCCATTATTCTGGACGGAATCGTGCGCTCCGCCCCGGTCATCCAGGAGCGCATCGGCGGCGGCAAGGCCCAGATCACCGGTTCCTACACCCCGGCCGAGGGCCATGACCTGGCCATCGTGCTCCGGGCCGGGGCCCTGCCCGCCACCGTCAAGATCGTCCAGAATATCACCGTGGGTCCCACTCTGGGCGCCGACTCCATCAAGAAAGGTCTCACCGCCGGCCTCATTGCCACCATCCTGGTTATCGGCTTTATGATCTTCTACTACCGTTTCTCCGGGCTGGTGGCCAACTACGCCATGATCCTCAACGTCATTCTGCTCCTGGGGGCCTTGTCGCTGCTGGGCGCCACCCTCACCCTGCCGGGCATCGCCGGTATCATCCTGTCCGTGGGGATGGCTGTGGACTCCAACGTGCTGATCTATGAGCGCATGCGGGAAGAATTGCACGCCGGTAAACCGCTCAAGGCCAGCATCGACGGGGGCTATGACAAGGCCTTCTGGACCATCATCGACGCCCACGTCACCACCCTGATCACCGCCTGCGCCCTCTTCCTGTTCGGCACCGGGCCCATCAAGGGTTTTGCCGTCACCCTGAGCCTGGGCGTGATTCTCAACCTGTTTACCGCCTTGTTCGGCACCCGGGTGGTATATGACTGGTTGCTGATCAAGCGCTGGCTGAAAAAGCTCAGCTTCTTCGAATTTTTCAAGCTGACCAATTTTGACTTCATCGGCTGGCGTCATTACGCCTTTGTTATCTCCGGGGCCTTGTGCCTCCTGGGGGTTGTGGCCTTCGTGCAGCTCTCCCTGGGCCATGGCAACCTGGGAGTGGAGTTCAGCGGCGGCGCCCTGGTGGAGATGACCTCGGCCAAGCCCTTCACCGTCAACGAGGTCCGGGATATCCTGAATAAGGAAGGCTGGGGCCACGCTGAGATCCAGCAGATCGAAGGCGGCAAGGAACTCATGGTCAAGCTCAAGAAGTCCGAGGACTCCGTGGGCCAAATGTCCAACCACCTGGTGGAAATTCTCAATAAAGCCCTGCCGGAGAATAACTTCAAGGTGATCGGCAAATCCGAGATCGGGGCCTCCATCAGCGGGGACCTGCGCAGTAAGGCCATCCTCGCCATCGTCATCTCCATGCTGGGCATCATCATTTATATTGCCTGGCGCTTCGAGTTCATCTTCGGGATCGGCGCCACCGTGGCCACCTTCCACGACGTCCTGGCCGTCCTGGGGGTATTCTGGCTGTTCAACGTCGAAATCACCCTGCTGGTGGTCACCGCCCTCCTCACCCTGGCGGGCTACTCGCTGACCGATACCGTGGTGGTCTTCGACCGCATCCGGGAAAATTTGGCCCGGCGCCGGGGTAAACTGGGAGAGATTATCAACCTCAGTGTCAACGAGGTGCTGTCCCGGACCATCATCACCAGTACCACGGTGTTTTTGGTGGTGGTGGCCCTGTTCTTCTTCGGCGGCGTGGTCCTGAGAGATTTCGCCCTGGCCATGATCTTAGGCGTCCTGGTGGGTACCTACTCATCCATCTTCGTGGCCAGCCCCATCATCTTTGCCTGGCGCAAAGAGGCCAAGCGGGTGGTGGTGAAGCGGGAAAAAGTGGTGGAAGTGGCGGCCCAGAAACAGAAACGGGAAGAAAAGAAGGCGGCCCCCAAACCCAAAGCAAAACCCAAAAAGGGCGGGAAGAAGTAAAAAGCAGGGGTCAGGGATTGAGATGTAGGGCAGGCGCCCTCGCCTGCCCCGGAAGCGCCGGAGGCGGCGTGCCAAATTTTGACAAGTGATAACCAAGCAGAGCTTGGAAACGAGGAAAATACTTCTCCGAAATGGACGTCATTAGTTGGCTATTTCCTTATTTATTACCCATAATTACAAGCGGTTGTAGTCTTTTTATTGGATATAAATTAGCACTTCGCAAATTCCGAAAAGAAAATCGGCGAGATTTTATCTTGCAGCAAGTTAAACAGTTCTACTCGCCTATGGTTGGTTCTATTAAACATATCCGTGCTAATAGAGAATTAAGACTTGAACTTTCCAATGTTAGCGACGTAGCATGGCATAAGATTTGCGAAGAGAATCCAAAACCTTTCCACAGCCATAAGGAACATTTTGAGCCATTCATGAAACAAATTGAATATGATAATCAACAGTTCCGTGATCGTATTTTGCCTATTTATGAGAAAATGGTTGATATATTCACAAATAACCTTTGGTTAGCAGAAGAATCTACTAAAATATTCTATAATCCTTTTCGCCGCTATGTCGAACTTTGGCAAAGATATCTTGATGACGCAATCCCGCAGCGGGTTATAGAAGAGCTATGTATTGAGGAGAAATATCTTTTGCCATTCTATGAGGATTTAGAGAAGAAGCTCCAGATATTGCGAAATGAACTGGCCCAATAGATGCATTAAATAATTTTATTGGCAAGCTATCTAAGATTCCAATCGGTGGTCAGCATGGCCCAGGCTTCTGGAACCCAAAACCCAAAACCCAAAACCCAGAACCCGCCCCCAAGGCCAAAGGCCTTAGTGCTTTACGGCTACGGGCTCAACTGCGACTTCGAGACCGCTTATGCCCTGGAGAGGGCCGGGGCCGAGGCGGTGCGGGTGCACACCACCGATCTGCTGGAGAATCCGGGCCTGCTGTGGGACTACCATCTTCTGGCGGTGCCCGGGGGGTTTTCCTGGGGTGACGACCACGGCGCCGGGGTTATTCTGGCTCTGCGGCTGAAGCTGGCCCTGGGCTCGGCCCTACAAGAATTCATCCAGGCCGGCCGCCTGGTCATCGGCATCTGCAACGGCTTCCAGGTCCTGGTGAACCTGGGGGTGCTGCCGGGCCTGCCGGGGCGGGCCGACGCCCGTCTGGCGGCGCTCATCCCCAACGACTGCGGCAATTTTCGGGACGCCTGGGTCCACCTCAAGGCCGTGGACTCCAAGTGCGTGTTTACTCAGGGGCTGGATCGCCTGGAGTTGCCCATCCGCCACGGGGAGGGGAAATTTTACGCCGAAGGCCCCATCCTGGCGGAGTTGGCCGACCGGGGTCAGATCGCCCTGAAATACGCCGGCCCCTCGGGAAACTTAGCCCGGGGCCGGTTTCCCCATAACCCCAACGGGTCGCTGCTGGACATCGCCGGCGTCACGGACGCCACCGGCCGGGTCCTGGGCCTCATGCCCCACCCCGAAGCCCATATCTCCTCGTTCCAGCACCCCACCTGGACCCGGGAAAAAGAAGCCTGGCGCCGCCGGGGGGAACCCTACCCCGAACAGGTGGGCGCCGGCCTGGCCATCTTCACAAACGCGGTGCGCTACCTCCAGGACCAGGTTTAAAGAGGCGCGGCTCCGGTCCCAGCCGGCCCCGGAACTAAGGGTCAACCGGCCTGCACCTTTTTAACTCATCAATTCATCTCATCGCGTCGATAAAGCGGTTAGCACTTTCCCTTACCCCGGCCCTCAAGGAGAACAAGAAATGCGGATGCAAAAGGTGAAACAGCTGCTTTGGTTTACCAGTTTGGTGACACTGGGGCTCTTTTTAAGCGGCGGGACGGCTTCAGCTGCCGTTAAACTGGTAAAAGGCCAAACGGTCTATATACCGAGTTATTCAAATGTTATCAGCGGACCGCCCATCTATATGACGGTCCCTCTCCGGGCTAACCTGGTGATCCATAACACCGACCAGTCCCAGGCGATCACCATAGCTCGTATAGATGAATACAACACCGAGGGCCAGAAAGTCGGCAGCTACCTCACGGCGCCGGTTAGCCTCAATCCGTTGGGAGCCATGCGGGTGGTGGTTAAGGAGTCCAAGAAAGAAGCGGAAGGACTGGGGGCTAATTTTATTATCCAGTGGCAAGCCGAAAAAAAAGTCAATGAACCGATTATCGAATGCCTGATAATCGGCTCACTAGGGGCCCAGGGGTTTTCTTTCGCCACCCAGGGCCGCATCATCATGGAGCAGGAATAATACTGTTTTCGGTTTTCCGTTTTGAGTTTTCTGTTAAAAAGAGCATAGGGATTTCTTATACCGAGTTGCAAACAAACGGTAATTTGCTCGTAGGGGCGGACCTGTGTGTCCGCCCTGAAGAGAGGGGGCACACGCAGGTGCCCCCCTACAATACTGTAGCCTATTGATTGCGACCTGGTATTAAGGAGGGCGGGGCCAAGCGCTTGGCCCTTGCATCAAAAGTAATTGTTTGCCGACGAGCAAGGGCGACCCAACGGGTCGCCCCTACTTGTTTATGCGGGTTGGGAGGGGAGCAAGGACCACAGGCGAGACGCCTGTGCCACTGGCCCTGCCCCAATTGCATCTACCGTTCCAGCAGCCGGGGCAGCAGGTCGGCTGCCTGGTCCAGGAGCAGGCCGGCATCCTTGGCCGCGGCCTCGGTGTAGGGCCGGGGACGGTCACCCGGGGTCCGGGAGTCGTAGAGGATGAACGGCACCGGCTCATCGGTGTGGGTGCGCAGGATAAGTGGCGTGAAGTGGTCGCAGAGCACCAGGAGGCGGTAGCCCCCCAGCTGATCCAACCCCGCCCGCATGGGCCCCACCACCTTGGCGTCGAAGTCCTCAATGGCCTGGAGCTTGAGTTTAAGCTCGCCGCTGTGGCCCGCTTCATCCGGGGCCTCCACGTGGACGAAGACCAGGTCCATTTCCTTGAGCGCGGCCAGGGCCGCGGCCACCTTGCCGGCGTAGTTGGTATCCAAAAAGCCGGTGGCCCCGGGGACCAAAATGGGCTTAAGCCCGGCGTACTTGCCGATGCCCCGGATGAGGTCCACCGCCGAGATCACCGCGCCGGTGAGGCCGAAGCGCTCGTGCAGGGTGGGCATTTGGGGCGACCGTCCCTGGCCCCAGAGCCAGATGGAGGTGGCCGGGCGTTTTCCGGCCGCCAGGCGCCGGCGGTTAATGTCGTAATCCTGCAAGATGGGCCAGGAGGCCCGCACCAGGTCCCACAAGGGGGCGGCGGCGCCGGCGTCCATCAGATGTCCCACCTCCTTGCCGGTCCAGTCGTGGGGCGGGTAGGTGCGCCAGGCCGCGTCGCCCTCGGTCCACACCAGGAGGTGGCGGTAGCTCACCCCGGGGTAAAAGCGGCGCCCGTCTTGTCCCAGGGCTGAATCCAGCCCCTGGATGATCTCCCGGGCTTCCTCGGTGGTGATGTGCCCGGCGGCGTAGTCCTCCATGATGATTTGCGGGCCTTCGTGGCGCAGGGTCACCAGGTTGCAGCGGAAGGCCACCTCCCCGGGGGCCAGGTCCACCCCCAGGGCCGCGGCCTCCAGCGGCGCCCGGCCGGTGTGGTAGCGCTCCGGATCATACCCCATGATGGCCAGATTGGCGATGTCGCTGCCGGGCTCCTTGCCCGGGGGGATAGTGCGGGCGCATCCCAGTTCGCCCTGCCGGGCCAGTTCATCCATAAAGGGTATTTTGGCCGCCTGCAGCGGGGTTTTGCCTCCCAACTCGGCAATGGGGTAGTCCCCCATGCCATCACCAACCAGAATGACGTATTTCATAGGTAAACCTGACCTTTACGCGACAGAGTGAATACCGACCCGCCTCTATGAAACCCCGGGCTGAGGGCGCCTCTTTATCATAACTGGTAGGGTCCGGGTGTGGCAAGTGGCAGGAGGAAACCGGGTTCATCGTGAATGCCAAAAGGTTTTGCCGATATGGCACAGGCTCAAAAATCTACATCCCCCCTGCCCCCCTTTAAAAAAGGGGGGTAAAATACTGGCCTTTATTGGCGCTTATTCCTTAACATCTTTTTATAAAGCGTCACACTGGAGGAATATCCCCCCAGTCAAAGGCGGCGACCAGGAGGGGGGCCGCCTAATCTAGCCAACAAGCCCCGGCCCGCCCCGCAATCAGCGTCGCCTCGGTTCCGGGTTGTAGATGCTTTCTGCCCGAGAAAGAGGGAATGGGGGAGAGCAACCATACCCCTTTACATCCCGGCCCCCTGGGAATCCGCCCACAGCACCACGGCCTCAGGGTCCCAGCGCTCCTGTGACACGTTACGCTTTTTGGCGGCCAGTTCTTCCTGGGTGGCCAGATTCTGGTAGCGCTGGAATGTCGCCTCGTCCCCCACATAGCAGGCCTTGGAGTTCTGGTCCGTGCAGACCAAAAACCGGTTCGTGCCTTGATACCGGTGCTTCACGATCTCCTGGGGGGGGAGGGTTTTAAGATAGGCCAAACTTTTAGGAGTTTTAGCCATATAACTCGTAAATCCGGCGGCGGTGAGCAGGTCGTCCTGGGACCTGGGCTGGCTGCTGGATGGCGCCGCGGCGCAGCCCAGCAAAGCGATGCCGAGCACCGCCGCCAGCAGGACGTAACCTATCCAGGGGGCTCTATCTCTTTGCATCCACTTGCCTCCATACGATATATTTTGCTGCAGTTGCCTGCCTCATGGCTGGCGCTCGGGCCGGAGTTGGCCCATAGTGCGGTTGATTGCCGTCAGGGTGTCGATAATGTGGCAGAAGATGATCAAAATTTCGCAACAGACCAGGAACAACCGAGGCCCCAGCCCGGAAACGAGCCTCGGTATGCTGCCTGAATCAGCGTCGCCTCGCTTCCGGGTTGGGGAGGCTTTCTCCCTGAGGCAGAGGGGCTGGCGGGATAGCAACCATCCCCTCCTCTAGTTACCGGCTCACGATCAGCCTATCAACCCGCCCCCTGGGAATCCGCCCACATCTGCAGGGCCTCGGGGTCAGAGCGCTCCTCCGAGACTTTGTGCTGGTCTTCGGAGATGTTTTGCTGGATGGCCATCTGCTGATACCGCTGATAGGCCGCCTTGTCCCCCAAATAACACTGCTTGGAGCCGGGGTCGGTGCACACTAAATAGCAAGTCTGACCCTTATACTGATTCAACACCACCTTTTTGGCCGGCAGGGTCTGAAGATAAGCCACATGGGCGCCTTGCGCCGTGTGCAATCTGAACCCCGCATCCTTAAGCAAATCTGCCTGGGATTTGACCGCCGTCGGACTGCTGGATGGCCCCGTGGCGCAACCCACCAAGGCGATGCCGAGCACCGCCGTCATTACCACCACACCTAACCACGCCGCTTTGCCTTTCATAGTCCACCTGCCTCCTCACGGTATATTTTGCTGCAGTTGTTTTGGTCTATGGGCTTCGGTCTTCCCCGGACGAGTCGCCAGTGGCCCGGGAGCAATCCCCATGGCCAGCCGCCGGACTCACGCCCTAAGCCAAGCCGATTTTCTTACGCCGCCTCCGGCCGGGTTGGTTGGAGTACCGGTCGCTCGATGACATGCTTAATTTCCGTCAGGGTCTCATTGATGCGAAAGAAGATCATCAGGATTTCGCAATATACCCTAACCCCCAGGGGCCCCAGGACGAAAAGGAGCACGCCCTTCCACAGGTATTGGCCCTGGCCGGCCTGAAACTGGGTGGCTCCATAGATAACCATAATGGCGCCGGTGATGAGACAGAGGACGGCGCCGATCCAGAACAGAATTTGGATGATGACCGGGGTGACCATAGTCCGGAAGGCCCAAAAGTCGCGCATGGGGATCTCCTTTTGCGGCAGGGATGTTTGATCTATTTCTTTATTATAATAGTGCCGTTATCTATCCCTGTCGACCGGTAGGCCGATTTTCATTAATCCTGCTTCGAAAAGTTCAAGGTTCAAAGTCAAAAGCAAGGGCAGGCATGAATTTTTCATAATTTGCGGGTGGGGCAAAGTCCCATAAGTGCCTGAAATGTTTGGTGATGGGTACCGGTGATATGAGGCCAGGGGATAACAGGATGGCGGTTTGCGGGCGGTTCACGAACCGCTCCTACGTCCCTGGGTTCGCCCCCGAGGCTAGATCTGGGCGGCGTGGAGGTGGGGGTCCTCGATGCGATAAAACACCGTGGGCGGCGAGACGATGGGCAACTGGTCGATCTCGGCCATGGCCTGCCGGGCGTCGGCCTCCCGGGCTTCGTAGGTGATCATGACGATGGGCACCGTGCCCGCCACTTCCCGGCCCTTCTGGATCACCGCGGCGATGCTGATGTTGTGTTTCCCCAGGATGCCCGAGACCTGGGACAGGACCCCGGGCCGGTCCAGGGCCGAAAACCTGAGGTAGTAGTTGGTCACCAGGTCGTTGATGGGTTTGATGAGCCGCCGGGTGTTGAGCGCCGATTCCCATCCCAGGGCCGGCACCCGGCCGGGGACCCCGTGGTTGAGATTGCGGGCCAGGTCGATGAGGTCGCTGACCACGGCGCTGGCTGTGGGCATCATTCCGGCTCCCTGCCCGTAGAGGAGGATGGGTCCCACCGCGTCCCCGGTGAGGTAAACCGCGTTCATGGCGCCGTTGACGTTGGCCAGCATGTGGTCCCGGGGCACCAGGGTGGGATGGACCCGGGCCTCCACCCGGTGCCCGTCGTCCCGGGTAACGGCCAGGAGTTTGAGGCAGTAGCCGAATTCCCCGGCGAACTGCAGGTCCAGGGGGTTGAGCCGGCTGATCCCCTCCACGGCGATTCCTTCCAGGTCCAGTTGGGCCCCGTAGGCCAGACTCATGAGGATGGCCAGCTTGTGGGCGGTGTCGATGCCTTCGACGTCCAGGGTGGGATCGGCTTCGGCGAACCCCTGGGCCTGGGCCTCGGCCAGGGCCTGGGCATAGGAGGCGCCGCTTTGGGTCATTTGGGTGAGGATGTAATTGGCGGTGCCGTTTAAGATGCCGAAGAGCTCCTGGACCCGGTTGGCGGCCAAGCCCTGGCGCAGGGCCAGGATGATGGGGATGCCGCCGCACACCGAGGCCTCGAAGGCCACCTCCACGCCGGCCGCGGCGGCCGCGGCGAGCAGATCGTTGCCGTGGTGGGCCAGCAGGGCCTTGTTGGCGGTGACCACGTGCTTGCCCCGGGCGATGGCGCCCATCACATAGTCCCGGGCGGTGTCGGTGCCACCGATGAGTTCCACCACGATATCGATTTCCGGGTCGTCCAGGATGTCTTCGGCCCGGGTGGTGAGGAGATCCGGCGGCAGGACCACGGGCCGCGGCCGGTCCAGGTCAAGGTCCGCCACCTTCTTCAGGATCAGGGGAGACCCCAGGCGCCGGGCCAGCAACTCCTGCTGTTCGGTGAGTAGGCGCACCACGCCGCTCCCCACGGTGCCGAAGCCGATCAGGCCGATTTGAATGGGTTTCATTTGCCTCTCAAAATACTTTCCCCGAACACCTTCGCCGAGGTCTTCACGTCGATATTCCGGGCGCATTTCTTTAGATTTATCCTCACTCATAGATTCTTGAAGCCGGAGCAAATCGTTAATGGAAAAGACCTGTTCCTGGTTCCCAAGTGCAACTTGGGAACCAGGGGTGATTTTCACTTCTCCGGCGGCGCCGGGAGGCCCAGTTCATCCAGGCTCTTTTTCAGGACCTGGCGGAAACCCCGGATGGCCTGGTTGGTGCGGTGGACGTTCTCCACCAGGGCGAAGCGGACGTATTCGTCGCCGAACTCGCCGAAGCCCAGCCCCGGCGCCACCGCCACCTTGGCCTCCCGGATGAGCATCATGGCAAACTCCACCGAGCCCAGGTGCCGAAACTTTCTCGGGATGCGGGCCCAGACGAACATGGTCCCCTTGGGGGGGTCAACCCGCCAGCCGAGGTTGTGGAGCCCCCGGCACAGGGCGTCGCGGCGCTCTTTATAGACCGCCACGGTCTTCTCCACACAGTCGTAGGGGCCGTTCAAGGCGATGATGGAGGCGATCTGGATGGGCTGGAAGACCCCGTAGTCCAGGTAGCTCTTGATGCGGGTCAGGGCGTGGATCAGGCGCTCGTTGCCCACCACGAACCCCATGCGCCAGCCGGGCATGTTGTAGCTCTTAGAGAGCGAGAACAGCTCCACCCCCACCTCTTTGGCTCCGGGCACCTGGAGGAAGCTGGGGGCCTTATAATCGTCGAAGACTATATCGGCGTAGGCGAAGTCGTGGATGATGTACACGTTGTACTTTTGGGCGTACTCCACGATGCGCTTAAAAAAATCCAGGTCCACGCACCGGGTGGTGGGGTTGTGGGGGAACGAAATGATGAGCATCGTGGGCCGGGGGCGGATCAGTTCGGTGATGTTGGCCAGGTCGGCAAAAAAATCCCGGTCATGAGCCAGGGGAATGCTCACCAATTGGCCGCCGGAAATGACCACGGAGGCGGAGTGGATCGGGTAGGTGGGGTTGGGTACCAGCACCACGTCTCCGGGTTCCACCGTGGCCAAAATCAGGTGGGACAGCCCTTCCTTGGCCCCGATGGTGGCGATGGCCTCGGTTTCCGGGTCGATATCGACGTCGAAGCGGCGTTTGTACCAGTCTGAAATAGCCACCCGCAGCTTGGTTATGCCTTTGGAGGCCGAATAGCGGTGGTTGGCGCCCTTGCCCGCGGCTTCGATGAGCTTGTCGACGATATGCTGCGGCGTGGGCAGATCGGGGTTGCCCATCCCCAGATCGATGATATCCTCCCCCCGGCGGCGGGCCATCATCTTCAAGGCGTTGACCGTGGCGAAGACATAGGGAGGCAGACGTTTCATCCGGGGGAATTCTTCAATGGCCATGCGGATCTCCTTAGGGCTAAGAGGGCTATATATCGTTAGAATTATTATCCCAAAGCCCCGGACTTGTCAAATATGGATTTGACCGATTGCCGGGAAAACCTGAACCGGAAGGGCGGTTAACGATTTACTTTGAGGCAGTTATGCGGGGAAAGTGCCGATAACGGGATTATTGCCATACGGCCAGCAGCAGGAGACAGTACCCGGATTCATGCCGGAGTTCCTCCCCCAGGCTTCCGGCGCGGGTAGCCAAACCCGACCCCCTAATTTATGGAATCAGAAGCGCGAAATTAGCCTTTCCCTAATTGTTTCTAACTTTCTATTAGATTATTCTATCAACAATGTAGAAGCCGCAAGGCAAACTGGGGCATTCCCTCTTGAGACCCGGGGACCCTGCTCCCGGGCATCAGGTTCAGCAATATCCGGCGTGGACAAGGGGCAGATATGGATATCCTGGAATCAATTTTCGCCCTGATTCAAAAAAACTTCCTGGACATCATCACCGTCCTTTGGGTCATCTGGTTTGCCGGGGTAGCGCTGGGGGTCGTGGTCTGCACTGTCTCCAGTTGTCGAAACCGGCGGACTCTGGCCAGGCTCAGCCAGAAAGTTGAGTCCGACCAACGGCGGCGGGACGAAGGCGGGGTGCAATTTGACCTGGATATGGACCGGATTAATGACACCCTCGTCCACCGGGAGGCTGAACTGCGAGAGGATGTAGAGAGAATGGGGCTGGACTTTGGGCTACAGGGGGTGCTGGAGCATTTCCGGGGCAAAGTTCAGCGACGGCTGGCGGATCTCCCGGCCACGCATCGTGAAATCGAGGCCCGGCTCCGGAATATCTATGCGGCGCTGAATGATTTTAAGGACTTGATTGAACCGGACCAGCTCTCCCTGGCCCGGATGGCCCTGAAGCGCGGGGTGACGGGAAAGGCGGCGGCTCTGTTGAAACGGGCCCAGACCCTGGGCAATCAGCAGGTGGCCGAGGCCTCGGGTTCGCAGCTGGCAGTGGCCAGGAACAAGAAGCTGGCGGCGGGGGCCGCTTTTCTCCTGGGGCAGTTGGCGGAAACTGATTTCGATTACTTTGGGGCGACGCAACATTACCAACTGGCCGCCGACCTGCAACCCGCCAACCTGACGTATTTGAAGGCCGCGGCGGAACTCTCTTATGCCTTCGAGGAGTTTCAAGAAACCGGGCATCTGCTGGAACAGGTGCTAAAAATCCAGGAAAAATTGCTGGGGCCGGAACACCCGGACCTGGCCCAAACTCTGAACAATCTCGGCGTCTTGCGCCATACCCAGGGCCGACAGGCCGAGGCCGAGGCCTTTTACCTGTGGGCCCTGGAGATCTGTGAGTCCAAGGGGCATCCCCAGGACCAGGATGCCGTCAACCTGAGACAAAACTATGCCGCCTTCCTGCAGGAGGTGGGCCGGCATCACGAGGCTGACGCGGTCAAGGCCCGGGCCGCGATGGCCTGAACCCGGTCAAGCCCCCCCCATTTTACCCGCCTGCGGCGTGTCAAAAAGATGTGCCGCTCCGGGGCGCCTCCGGCGAGCAATTTGGAGACCACTCTCGGCGGCCCTCCGCGGCTCAACTCAACGGCCCGGGAGAACCCAAAAAAAACCTGCATGCCTCGACCAATCTGCAGAACTTGACATACACAACTTCTCACACCAGGTTGCGCTCATAGAAGTAAGAAAGGCTCACGGTCTGTAGGGGCGCACCCGCGTGTGCGCCTAACCTGGGGGCGGACACATGGGTCCGCCCCTACAACAGATAAACTACCTGTATGATCGCAGTTTGGTATCACACCCTTTTGACGGCGATCATGACCGGGGCGCTGTAGGGGGAGCTTCTGGGCTTGAACCGGATGCAACCCACCAATCCAGGGACTGCCGCCTGGTTGGAAAATGCGGTTTTGGGAGCAAGTGGTCGCAAAATGGTAGCAGGAAAGGAAAAGGGGTCACGGCCAATGTCCGTAACCCCTTGAATTTGCATGGTAGGCGGTACTGGGCTTGAACCAGTGACTTCCACCGTGTGAGGATGGCACTCTACCGCTGAGTTAACCGCCCATGGTTGCTCTATGGGAATGATATAATCCAAAAAGGTTTTTTTGACAAGACCCTGGGGGCCTCCGGGCAGCAATTTTTTCTCGGCCGGGGAAAGTGGGCCCGAAAAGATGGAGCCCCTGGCTAAACCTCGACCCCGGGATGCGGTTCCCTGAGATCGATGAGCCGCCAGGAGGGACGCCGCCTGATGATCTCACCGGCCAGGTCCACCACGGTGGCGTGGGCGTCGATCAAGGCCGTGTCGCTGGTGGCGATGGCCCCGGGGAATTCCGAGAGCAGCCGCTCCGGCACCGGCACGGCCGCGGCCTGGACCGAAAGATTCCGGGAGGCGAAGATCTCCCGGGTGCGCCGGGCCAACTCGCCGCTCAGGCTCAGGGGGGCGTCATAGAAGACGTCAACGGGGCCGGGCGCATGGTCCGCCAGATAATCCGCCAGCCGCGCCAGAACTTGGTCGGTGGCGGGTGATACCTTAAAGGCGGCGGAAATTTCGCCCACGTCCCGGATAAAGCCGTCGTCCGCCGCCACCAGGGGCAGACCTCGGCCGGCGCACTCCAGGGTGATGAGGACGTTGTGGCCGTCCAGGCCCAGGGGGCGGCCGGGCAAATCCCGGAGCCGCCGCAGTTTGGCCCGGCGGGCCGCTGCCACCACCGGTGCGAAGACCCCCCGGTGCAGGAGCTGGCGGGCGGTGTGGTTCAGGCCGTAGCGGTTGCCCACCAGGTCCAGGGCGTTCTGCCGGGGATAGCCCCGGGCCAGGAGAAAGCGGAAGTCCGCGGCGGCTTCTTGGAGGTTGGGCCAGGATTCAGTCATACGGGGCGGCATTTTGGGGTTCCCAAGCCAGAACTGAGGACCGGCAGAAAATGGATTTATGATACCGAGTTGCAATTAAAGGCGTCTTAAGGTAGCCGCAGGCTTCAGATTGCGCCTGCACAGGCTGGAAAGCCTGTGCCACCAGGCGTGGATTAGTTTTACCATTGCCTTAAAAATCGATTGATTTTGTTCTTATTCCCAAGCTTGGCTTGGGGCCCCCATCCCGGTTGCCAAGCTGAGCTTTGGCGTCACCTGCGTTCCCAAGTACAACTTGGGAACGAGAATATGTCAAGGAATCATGTGGAGCCGGCCGGGAGTTGAGTCGCCGGAATAATAAAAGTCAGGGGATTTTTTGGAGAATGTCCACAGTTTTCCTTGCCGGGACGGCTGAAAAGTCTTACTTTTAGGAAAAGGTCCGGTTTGGGCCGGGCGGCGGGAGATGGCCGCCTCATTTCGCCAGGTTAAGGAGTTAATGATTATGAAGCACACGATCGATGAAATGAAGGCCAAGATTCACGAGATGTACCCGAAAATCGACAAGCACGGGGTAACCGCGACGGTCACCTTGGACAAGGTGAAAAAGGCCTACGTCCTGGAGTTGAAGAAAGGCCCGCACCACCTGGCCACCTATATCGACAAGGCGGATGCGGACAAATGCATGGAAGGGGTTGAATGTATTCACTTAGGGGTGCAGATCGGGCAATTTCTGGAAAACTTCAAAAATGTGTGATAATAAGATATAATTAAAGCTTAACAATAAGTTCGGGTTGAGGGTCTTGAGAAAAAGGCGCGCCGGCGGGGAGGCCGGTTCGGACCCGGGACGGAGTGCGGGGTGAAGGGAGAAAGTGGGCGGTTAGAGGCATGCCCTCCCTCCCCGGATTATCTGGAGCAATCCCGTACTGAGGCACATTTAATTGCGGCCCGGCCACCCCGTGCCCCTAAGGTGGGGTTAAGGTATAATAAATTCTGCTGTCGGGTGCGAACCTCGCACCGGTACACCAGGATGGCGGCGGCGCAGGTTCGCCCCGGCAAAAATCAGCTAGAAAACCGCCCGGAGGCATAGGGCGGCGGCGAGAGAGCCCGCAAGGCAGCTTATGAAGTTTTTCAAGGAACCCAATCCCAACCGGCTGGAAAAATATCATCAACGGCGGCGCTGGGCCCGGCGCCTGACGTATATTTTTTACGGCCTGCTCTTGACCGGGCTTTTAGGCGTGGCCGGGGCCGGGGTGTTTGTCTATTACCATTTCCTGAAGGATCTCCCGGATTTCACCACCATCAAGGAGTTCCGGCCTTCGGTGATCACCCAGGTCTACGCCCGGGACGGCCAGCGCATCGGCGAGTTCTACTCGGAGCGCCGGATCGAGGTGCCCTACAGCCGGCTGCCCCGGCATCTGGTCCTGGCCTTTGTAGCCGCGGAGGACGCCCGGTTCTTCGAGCACCCGGGGGTGGACATCACCGGTATCGCCCGGGCCTTTTTCCGCAACATAGAGGCCGGCGAGCTGGTCCAGGGCGGCAGCACCATCACCCAGCAAGTGGTAAAGCGCATCCTCTTGACCTCGGAGAAGAGCTTCGCCCGGAAAATCCGGGAAGCGGTGCTGGCCTACCGCATCGACAATTACATGACCAAGGAAGAGATTCTCAGCCTCTATCTGAACCACATCTTCATGGGTCATGGGGCCTATGGGGTGGAGGCGGCGGCCCAGGAGTACTTCTCCAAGCACGTCGAAGACCTGAACCTGGCGGAGGTGGCCATCCTGGCGGGCATTCCCAAGGCCCCCAGCCGCTATGACCCGTATCTCAACCCCCGGCGGGCCAAGGAGCGCCAGGGTTACGTACTGAGGCGGATGGCCGAGGTGGGGTTCATCAGCAAGGAACAGGAGGCGGCAGCCTTCCGCCAGCCCCTGAAGCTC
The DNA here is from genome assembly GCA_030655955.1 of Deltaproteobacteria bacterium. Classification (GTDB taxonomy): domain Bacteria; phylum Desulfobacterota; class Desulfobaccia; order Desulfobaccales; family 0-14-0-80-60-11; genus 0-14-0-80-60-11. The sequence goes on along the minus strand of JAUSOZ010000315.1, from coordinate 3,695 downwards.
AAACCCTTCCGGCCGGCCTGGAACAAGGACTGCGGCTACTTCACCGAGCAGGTGCGGGGCCAACTGGAGGACCGATTCGGTAAGGAATCGGTGTACAGCATGGGGCTGAAGGTCTATACCACGGCGGATGTCAACCTGCACAAGGTGGCCCATGAAGCCATTGAATCAGGCATCAACGGCCTGATCCAGCGCAACGGCTACCGGGGGCCGATGAAGCACGTCCGGGGCAAGGAAATGACCACCTTCCATGAGCGCCAGGTGAAATATTACCGGAAATATCCGGCGCGCAAGGGCCAGGCGGTGACCGTCCTGGTGGTGCAAGCGCCGGACCGGCGCCGGGGTGGCGGGGTGTACTTCCGTGTCGGGGAGCAGTGGGGCGTCTTGCGGGAGGCCGGCGGCACCAAGTCCCGGGCCACCACTTCCATGTCCTCTTTGAGGCCGGGGGATGTGGTGCAGGTGCGCCTGGTGGAGCGGGAGCGCCAGGGCAAGTGGACCGGAGAGTTGATCGCCGCGCCCATGGTCCAGGCGGCGCTGGTTTCCATGGAGTTCAAGACCGGCAAGGTCCGCGTGCTCATGGGGGGCAAGGACTTTGGGGACAGCACCTTCAACCGGGCCACCCAGGCCCGGCGCCAGCCGGGCTCGGCCTTCAAACCCATTCTTTACGCTGCGGCGATCGAAAAGGGCTACCGCCCGGATTCCATTTTGGATGACTCCCCCATCTCCCTGCCCGGGGGCAAGCACGGGCAGCTGTGGACGCCGCAGAATTACGATCACCGGTTTTACGGACCGATTCCGCTGGCCTATGCCATAGCCCATTCCCGCAACGTGCCGGCGGTGCGCCTGATGATGGCCATCGGCGTCCCGGCTACGGTCAACATGGCCAAGACCCTGGGAATCAGCAGCCCCATCTTTCCCAATTATGCCTCAGCCCTGGGAGCTTCCGATCTCACCCTGATGGAGCTGACCCGGGCCTTCTCCGCCTTCCCCAATGAGGGCAAGTTGATCGAGCCGGTTTTAATCGACCGGATCGAGGACCGGGACGGCCGGGTCCTGGTGGAAAACCAGCCCCGCAGTCAGCAGGCGATCAGCCCCCAAACCGCCGAGATCATGACCCGTCTTTTGATGGGCGTGGTGGAGGGGGGCACCGCTACCCGGGTCCGGGTCCTGGGACGGCCCATGGGAGGCAAGACCGGCACCACCAACAAGACCCGGGACGCCTGGTTTATCGGTTTCACACCGTCTTTGGTGACCGGGACCTGGGTGGGGATGGATGATGAGCGCACTCTGGGCCCCAAGGAAACCGGCTCCCAGGCCGCGGCCCCCATCTTCATCGCCTATATGCAAGAGGCCCTGAAAGGCACGCCGGTGGAGAAATTTCCAGGGGTCTCGAGCACGGTGCTGGCCAAGGGGGAGACCGCTACCGATGATGAAGTGCCGTCCCAAGCCGAGGAGACCTTCTACCCTGAAGATGGGATGCTGAAGGAAAGAACCTCGACGCCTCAGGCCACCAGTCAGCAATTTTTTAAAAATGACCTGGATTAGTCGAGGCGGTTGGGAGGGCATGACCGGGCCGATGATTGTCTGCCCGGGTCCGTTTGACGCCGGGAGTTTGGCGGCGAACGCGTGGCGCCGTGCGGAAAGCATACCGCTGAACTCAAGATAAATAACCAACCTGCAAACCGATGCATTATTCAGGGGGAAGTGAGGCGGGCCTAAGTCGCCAGCCCCTTACCATCTTCTTACGGCAATAAGGAGCCCCGATGCGACAGATCGAGGTGGCGCAGGTCACCCAGGCCGTGAAAGCCGCGGCCATTGCAGCCAATTATGAGCCCGGGGCCGACCTGCTGGCCGCCCTGGCCCGGGGGGCTGAGGCAGAAGAATCCCCCATCGGCAAGGAAATCTTCCGGCAATTACTGGAAAACGCCCGCATCGCCAAAGAGGAACGCATTCCCATGTGCCAGGACTGCGGCCTGGCCGTGGTCTTTGCCGAAATCGGCCAGGACGTCCACCTGGTGGGCGGGGATCTTGACCAGGCGATCAACGCCGGCATCCGCCAGGGATATGCCGAGGGCTTTCTGAGAAAATCCCTCTGCCATCCCCTGACCCGGGCTAATACCGGGGACAATACCCCGGCAGTGATCCACACCGAGATTGTGCCGGGAGACCGGCTCAAACTCACGGTGGTCCCCAAGGGCGGGGGCAGCGAAAACATGAGCCGCCTCTTCATGCTGAAGCCGGCGGACGGCCTGGCCGGGATCAAAGCAAGAGTGGTGATCACCGTGGAAGAGGCCGGCCCCAACCCCTGTCCCCCCCTCATCGTGGGGGTGGGCATCGGCGGCAACTTCGAGCGGGCTGCCTTGCTGGCCAAGAAGTCCCTGCTGCGGGAACTGGGCCAGGCCAACCCCGACCCGGAAGTGGCCGCCATCGAGCGGCAGCTCTTGGCCGAAGTCAACGATCTGGGCATCGGGCCCCAGGGATTGGGGGGCCGGATCACCGCCATGGCGGTGCATGTCTTGATGCAGCCCTGCCACATCGCCTCGCTACCCGTGGCCGTCAACATTCAATGCCACGCTTCGCGCCACCAGGAAGTGGTGCTGTAAAACGGTTTTCAGTTTTCTGATAAAAGCACTACCATGTAAACAAGTTGATGATTTGGCGGCTCATATTTGCATGGGAAACTGATATAAAAGGTGAATCATGGCTAAGACGGTAAAACTGACTGCTCCCCTGACTGACCAGGACGTGTTGCAGCTCAATATCGGCGATACGGTGCTGGTCAGCGGGGTGATCTATACCGCCCGGGACGCGGCGCACAAGCGCCTGGTGGATTTGCTGGCTGCCGGTGAGCCCTTGCCCATGGATTTAGCGGGGCAGATCATGTATTACGTCGGCCCCAGCCCGGCGCGACCCGGCCGGGTTATCGGCGCCGCGGGGCCCACCACCAGTTACCGCATGGACTCCTATGCCCCCATTCTGATCAAGCTGGGTTTGAAGGCGATGATCGGCAAAGGCAAGCGCGGGGTCGAGGTGATCGAGGCCATGAAAGCCCATAAGGCCGTCTACCTGGGGGCCACCGGCGGCGCCGGCGCCCTCATCTCCCAGCGGATCAAGGCGGCCGAAGTGATCGCCTTTCCCGAACTGGGGCCGGAAGCCGTGCATCGCCTGGAGGTGGAAGACTTCCCCACCATGGTCATCAATGACTGTCAGGGCCATGATCTCTATGAGCACGGGGTCAGGGAGTACCGCCGCACCACCGCCCGTTGATGCCTGGGGCCCCCCAGAGGTGAGCCGGGATTTTGCCTTCCCCCGGCAGAGGACGCTGATATGGATATCCCCATGGATCTGACAGAGGTTTCGGCCCGGGTTCAGGAAAAGAGAAAGATCTTTGAGGAATACAACTTCGGCCCCCTGAAGGATGACGCCTTAAAGACCTTCTATGACCTGGCCCAGGAATACGAGACCATAGAAAATTTTTACCGGGTCACCGTGAGCGTCATCAAAGAGTTCTTTGACCTGGACGCTCGCCTGTACCTGGTGTGCTCCGAGGGCCGTCTCGATCTGGTCTGCGACAGTCTCCGGGGGCTCTATCCCGACAAGACCGCCCCACCGGCGCATATCTCTCTGGTCAATAAGGCTTACGCCGCGGATGATTCTTTAATACTCCCTATCCGGGGTAACCTGCTCCTGGTCAACCA
>JAUSOZ010000292.1 GCA_030655955.1 Deltaproteobacteria bacterium | reverse complement strand
GGCGGCATCGGTTTGCTGGTTTCCAATCTCCAGCTTGGAAACCCATTTGGGAGCAAAGCTCTGCTTTGCAAATCCCATTTATACCAAGTTGCCGTCAAACAAGTACTAATCCTAATTGTAGGGGCGGTTCGCGAACCGCCCCTACGGCGGGTGCGACTATAAAGCCAGTATTACCTCTATGACGGCAACTTGGTATTAGAACATATTACCAAGTTATGACAATATGGTGCCCAAGCAGAGCTTGGGCCAAAAATATCCGTTCCCAAGCAGGAGCTTGGGAACGAGGTAAAAAATTACATAAGAACTGTAGGGGCGCACCCGTGTGTGCGCCCTCATGGGGGGACACACGGGTCCCCCCCTACAAAAAATATCTGATTGACCATTATGGGTTAAGCCCCGGCCAAGACTGGCGGCGCTACTGCCTTTGACGATCAAAGCTGATGGCTGAAAGCTGACAGCTGAAAGCTTTCACAGGAGAACGGCCATGAGAGAGAGTTATTGCGGTCTGTGTGATGATTGCCAGTTGGGCCACCCCGGGTTCCTGGAAACGGTCTCCCGGCTAAACGCCTACCTGGAACAATTCCGGGCCAACGTCTGGCTCCACTGCTTCCCCGGGCCGGAGGGTTTCAGCCTGCCGGAGTTCAGAAAGGGGCTGGAATGGTTCCTTACCCACACGGAATGCCCCGGTTGCAAGAATGGGCGGGGTCTGGAGGACTGCCCCATCCGGGTCTGTGCCCAGGCTCGGCAGATCGAACATTGCTACCAATGTCCGGACCTGGAACGCTGCGACAAGTTCGCCCTGCTCCTGGTGCAGTTCCCCGACGTCAAGGCCAACCTGCGCCGCCGCCAGTTGAAGTTCAAAGCGAGGGAATACCACCGGAAGCTGGAAGGGGAGAAGAAGTAGGGGGTAAAAGCAAGGGCGAAAAGGGTAAAAGGGGAAAAGGTGAAAGGGGAGGAAAGCAATTTAGTCTTCTGGTTCCAAGGCAGGAGTTGGGGAATCAGGAAATAAAGTCTTTGGTAGCACAGGCTTCCCAGCCTGTGCCGGCGCAGGCTAAAGTCTGCGGCTACCATTGGTAGAATATAATTTTTAGCCGTAAGAGCGTTTAAAGTAACTTCTCAAGGTGACATGATCCCCCGGGTCGTCAAACGCGAAACCGCCACGCAGTTGGAATTGACGCTGAAGCTGTTCGTCGATACGGTGCAGCTGCGTCTGGACAAGGTTCTCTGCCTGAAATGCGACATCTGCGCCCGGGTTTGCCCCCGGGACGCGGTCCGCATTATCCCCGGCGACGACGGACTGGACATCAGCATCGATCCCCGCCTCTGCCTGATGTGCGAAATCTGCGCCCATTTCTGCCCGGTGGCGGCGGTGACCCTGAGCTACAACGGCCAGGTCAAGACCATCATGGCGGACCACCAGGGGCTGGCGCCGTTTCTCCCCAAGATCGACATGGACAAGAGCCGCTGCCTCCTGCCTTGTCCGACGCAGCCCGACGGGGAGGAGCACTGGTGCCGCCAACAGATCAAGCTGGTTCCCAACGACCTGACCGAGTGCCCCAAGCAGTGCCACAAGTGCCTGGCCGCCTGTCCCCGCCAGGCCATCGTCTTGGATGAGGCCGCTGGCCAGACCTGGCCTGTGCCCGACCTCTGTCTGCGGTGCACCCAGTGCCTGACGGTGTGCGAGTACGAGGCTATCTGCGTCAACCCCCAATTCCGCGGCCGGTTGGTCATCGACGATCACAAGTGCCCGCCGGACTGCGTCAAGTGTATCGAGCTCTGCCCGGTAAAGGCTATTGCCCGGGAGGGCGAGCGGGTCTGGTTCCGGGTGGAAAATTGCGCCTACTGCGGGGTCTGCGTCAATGTCTGCGACGACGCGGCCATCACCCTGGTCCGGGAGGAAGTGGTAGCCGAGGCGGGGGAGTTTTCCAACGCCTGGGTGACCGCGGTGGCGAAATTGGTGAATAAATAAAAGAGGGTAAAAGGGGAAAAGGGTAAAAGGCGAAAAGGGAAATGACGGAGAAGCGCAAGAAGATAGGGAGTTTTGAGGATCTCCTGGTCTGGCAGAAAGGCATGGAGATCGTCAAGCAGGTTTATCTTATCAGTAGAGAGGGTGAGCTATGCAGGGATTTTGCCCTGCGGGACCAGCTACGGCGGGCGGTTATCTCGATTCCCACCAACATCGCCGAAGGGTTTGAACGCTCCTCCCGCAAGGAATACGTCAATTTTCTGAATTATGCCAAGGGCTCAACCGGAGAGGTCAGGAGTCTCTTAAATGTTGCTTTCGACCTCGGCTATCTGGAACCGTCTCAACATGAGGCATTGCGCCAGGCAGTTATGGAATTAAGCCGCTATTTATTCAATCAGATAAAATCATTGAGGTCTTGCGACTCATGAGAATTATCTTCTTTCTTTTTCCCTTTTCGCCTTTTTCCCTTTTCCCCTTTTACCCCTCTATTTCTATCAGGGCAACGACAAGGGCGTGCATATAACTATGACCGACACCCCGCGCATCGGCCTCTACATTTGCCATTGCGGCCACAACATTGCCGGGGTTATCAGCCCCGAGGCCCTGGCGGATGCGGCCCGGGATTTGCCGGGGGTGGCGGTGTGTCAGGATCATCTCTACTCCTGCTCCGAGGCGGGACAGCGTGATATAGCCAAGGATATTAAGCAGTTCGGATTGAACCGGATGGTGGTGGCGGCCTGCTCCCCCAAGCTCCACGAGTCCACCTTTCGGCGCCTGCTGGCCGAAAACGGCGTTAATCCCTATCTCCTGGAAATCGTCAACATCAGGGAGCACTGCTCCTGGGTGCACGCCCAGGAACCGGCAGCGGCAACGGTTAAGGCCCTGGAGCTGATCCGCATGGGGCTGGCCAAGGTGCGGGATGCGGTCCCCCTGGCCGAGCGCCAGGTGCCCCTGACCCGGTCCGCCCTGGTGATCGGCGGGGGCCCGGCGGGCCTGAGGGCCGCCCTGGACATCGCCCACGTTGGGATTCCCGTCATCCTGGTGGAGCGCGCCCCGGTGCTGGGAGGCATGGCCAACCGGCTCTACAAAACCTTTCCCCGGGGACAGAGCAGCCTCAGTCTTATCAACCCCATGATGGCCGCAGTGACGCTGCACCCCGGCATCACGGTGCTCACCGACAGCGCCGTCACCGAAGTGGGCGGCCACCTGGGCAACTACCGGGTAATGGTCACGCAAGCCCGGCCGCGGGTCACCCAGGCCTGTGACCTCTGTGGCGAGTGCGCCGCAGTCTGCCCGGTTAAGGTCCCGGCTGACCCGGAATTGGGCCAGGCTCCCCGGGCGGCCATTTACCGGCCGTCGCCCACGGCCTTTCCGGCCCGCTACCTGGTGGATAGGTTGCACTGCGACCGCTGTGGGTTGTGCGTCCCGGCCTGTCCCCGTCAAGCCATAATCCTGGAGACAGAGGGGGAAATCGAGCCTGCATTGGAGGTGGGGGCCATCGTGGTGGCTACGGGCTTCGCGCCCTTTGAGCCTGCGGGCAGCCGTTACGAGGCCTGGGCCGCCCTGCCCCAGGTCATCACCACGGTGGACCTGGAACGCCGGTTGGACCCCCAGGGCCCCACCGGGGGCCGGGTGTTGGCAGGTGGCGCCACCGCCGAACCCCAGGACATCGCCTTCGTCATGTGCGTCGGCTCCCGGGAGGCAGAGGGGAACCGCTACTGTTCCCGGGTCTGCTGCCCCACGGCCCTGAAGCAGGCCCTGGAACTGAAGGCGCTCCTGCCCCAGGCCCGCATCCGCATCTATTACCGGGACCTCAGGGCGGTCAAGCGCGAGTGGGAGGCCCTCTATACCCGGGCCCGGGAGGCGGGCATCGGGTTCATGCGGGCGCAGGTAAGGGATATCCGGCCGTCTGAGGCGGGCCAGGTGGTGATCGAGGCGGACCAGGACCTGGGGCAGTGGGTGAGCGCTGACCGGGTGGACCTGGCGGTCCTGGCGGTGGGCATGACGCCGGGGGATAACGCCCCCCTCCGGGAGGTGCTGAAGCTGCCGGTGGGGACCGACGGTTTCTTCCTGGAGTCCCATCCCAAGCTGCGCCCCCTGGAAACGGTGCTGGACGGCATCTTCCTGGCCGGAGCCTGTCAGGGCCCCAAGGACCTGGCCGAGTCCATTACCCAGGGCTCCGGGGCTGCGGGCAAGATTTTGGCCCTCATGGCCCACGACACCATCACCCTGGACGGCCTGATTTGCGCCGTAGACCCGGAGAAGTGCATCGGCTGCGAGAGCTGTTACCAGGAATGCCCGTTCCAGGCCGTGGAGATGATGGGAGAAGGGAAAACTCGTCAAGCCCGGATTATTGAAGCGGCCTGCAAGGGCTGCGGGGTCTGCGCCGGGGCCTGCCCCAGCGGCGCGGTCATTGCCCGGGGCTTTACCGACGAAATGATCCTGGCCCAGATTGATGCGGCCCTGGCGGTCAATCCCGAGAAGAAGATTTTGGCCTTCTGCTGCAACTGGTGCTCCTATGCCGGGGCGGATTTTGCCGGGGTGTCCCGGATGCAATACCCCCCGGCGGTGAGGATCATCCGGACCATGTGCGCCGGGCGGGTTCACCCCAAGTTCATCCTCCATGCCTTCGCCCGGGGCGCCGGCCAGGTGCTGGTCTCGGGCTGCCACCCGCCGGGAGACTGCCATTACATATCCGGCAACCTCAGAGCCCAGGCCCGCATGGAAAAACTGTGGCCCAAGCTGGCCAAGAAGGGCATCGACCCGACGCGCCTGCGCCTGGAGTGGATTTCCGCCACGGAGGGCAGGACCTTTCAACAGGTCATCCAGGCGATGGCCGAGAAAATTGCGGGGGCAAAGGCGAAAAGGGAAAAAGGGTTAAAAGATTGGGGGGGAACGGGTAAAAGGGGAAAAGGCGAAAAGGGAGAGACGCAAGGTCCGGAAGATGGCTTGCCTTGATGGGAGAACCAGGAGGATATATGCCTTTTGTAAATATCAAGATTACCAGGGATGGGGCGACGCCGGAACAAAAAGCCGAACTCGTTAAGGGAGTTACCGATCTGCTGGTCAAGGTGCTCCACAAGAACCCGGCCACCACCGTGGTGGTGATTGATGAGGTGGATACGGATAATTGGGGCATCGGCGGGGAGACCGTAACCGCGAGAAGGCGGGAGAACAAGTAGGGTGCGTCCTGCGCACCAGAAAGTGGCGCGTGAGACGCGCCCTACGGCTGCACAGGCTGGAAGCCTGTGCCACCAAGTCTTTTGTTGGCCCTGTGGGTCGATGACTTTTCATAGGAAACCTGGCTATAACGGAATGAACAAAAAATGACCCGGCGAAAAGTGCTCATATGCGCCTGCCCCGACCTGGCGATGGATGGCCGGGAACTGGCGGCGCGGCTCAAACAGGCGGGGGTGCAGGCCGACGTGGCCCCGCCCCTGTGCACGCCGGATGGCCTGGCGCGGCTAAAAAAACTCACGGCCGCCAAGGCCCGCCCCTGGCTGGTGGCTGCCTGCGGGCCGGAGATCCACGCCGGTTTTTTCCCGGCGCTGGCGCCGGAGGCGCGGCTGCCGGTGGTGGATGTGCGTTCCTGCCCTGATCTGGAGACCGCGCTGGGGGCCCTGACCCTGGCCCTGGAGGCTCGGGAGCAGCCGGAAATCCCAGCGGTTCCGGTCTGTCGGGAGGTGCTGGTGGTGGGCGGCGGCGTGGGGGGCTGCCAGGCGGCCCTGGACCTGGCCAACGCCGGCTTCAAGGTTTACCTGGTCGAGTCCTCCTTGAGCATCGGCGGCACCATGGCGCAGTTGGACAAGACCTTTCCCACCCTGGACTGCTCCATCTGCATCCTGGGGCCGAAACTGGTGGAGGTGGCCGCCCACCCCAACATCGAGTTGCTGTCCTATGCCAGTCTCAGCCGCATTGCCGGGCAGGCCGGGAGTTTCGAGGTGGAAGTCACCATCAAGCCCCGCTACGTGAATATGAGCAAGTGTGTGGGCTGCGCCACCTGTACCACGGTGTGCCCGGTGATCGTGCCCAGCCGCTGGAACCTGGGTCTCAAGCCCCGGAAATGCATCCGCATCATCTTCGCCCAGGCGGTGCCGCTTCGGGCCACCATCGAGAAGGACTATTGCATCGACTGCCAGATGTGCGTGGCGGCCTGCGAACACCAGGCCATCAATCTCCTCTACCGGCCCAGCCAACGCCGGCTGACGGTGGGAGCCATTGTCCTGGCCACCGGGGCGCATCCCTTCGACCCGACCATCAAGAGCGAATACGGCTATGGCCGCATCCCCGGGGTGGTGACCAACCTGGAGTTCGAGCGCATCGTCTGCGCCACCGGTCCCACCCTTGGGAGTCTCATAACCCCCGAGGGCCAGCCGGTGCGGCGTCTGGCCTTTATCCAGTGCGTCGGCTCCCGGGACCGGCGGTTTCTGCCTTATTGCTCCGGCTATTGCTGCACCGCCTCCATCAAGGAAGCCATGCTGGCCCTGGAACATGAGCCGGAGTGCGAGGTCACTATTTTCTTCAACGACATCCGCACCTCGGGCAAAGGCTTTGAAGAGCTGTATCTGCGGGCCCAGGCGGCGGGGGTACGGTTCATCAAAGGGCTGCCGGGGCGCATCCAGGCGGGTGATGATGGGCGCCCAGTCATCGGCTTTGAGGACCAGGAGAGGGGAGGGCGGGGGGAGCTGGCCGTGGATATGGCGGTCCTGGCCGTGGGTTTGGAGGCGCCCGGGGAGCCGCTGCCCTTTGTGGACTTGGCGCCGGGCAGAGACGGGCTGGGCTTTTACCAGGCGCGCCACCCTATCCTGCACCCCCTGGAGTCCACCCTGCCGGGGGTCTTCCTGGCCGGTACCTGCCAGGGGCCCCGGGACATCTCCGAGACCGTGTGCCAGGGGAGCGGGGCCGCGGCCCGGGTCATCCGCCTGTTGACCGATCTGGCCGGGAAAAGCTGAGCCCCCGCCCCCGACCTGATTAAGGTTGACAGCCCTGGGGTAACTTTATATATTCAAGCATCCGGGTACCCTTCGGGGTTTAATGGGGAAGACGGCTGAGCCGTCGCGGTCCCGCCGCTGTGACCGGGGACGAACCCTGCACGAGGCCACTGTTCCACCAAAGTGGGATGGGAAGGCGCAGGTAGTAGGTCGATCCGGGAGCCAGAAGACCTGCCCGGAGGTTTGGAGCCTGAAGCGCAATCGGGCTCCAGGCACCAGAGGTCGCTCCGGACAAGCGGTCTCCTTATTTAAGGATAAAGAAGCTGGGTGCATCCTTAAGTCCACTGGGACTTAGGGATTTTTTTTCGTTTTAGTGGGGTGGCCGTCCCTGGCCGCCATATCGGTTGGCGGGCGGGGACGCCCGCCCCACCGCACGAAGGCCCGCCCCACTGGGTTTTTCATAGAAGGCGCCAAGACGCGATATATAGCGTTTGCCAAAAGTTCTTTCCTCTTATCCCCTCTCCCCCCGGGGAGAGGGTTAGGGTGAGGGGGGAGAAACAACTTGGTAACGAGTCTAAATGAAAGAAAGTTCTCTGCCCGCCGATAACCTGAACCGGACCGTGGACCTGGCGGAAGCCAGGAGCCGCCATAATCTGGGGGCGCGCCGGTTTGTCATCGCCTGCCTGGTCATGGGCCTGGGGCTGCTCGCCTCGGTGGCCCTGGCCACGGGCATCGGCCGCATGGACGTGGGCTGGAGCGCCATCGCCGCCGTGGTCCTGGGCAAGCTGGGCTTTCACACCGGGGCCGTGGACCGCACCACGGAGGTGGTTATCTGGGGCATCCGCCTCTCCCGGGTGGTGCTCTCCGGGCTGGTGGGCGCCGCCCTGGCCACTGCCGGGGTCATCTTCCAGGGGCTTCTCCTCAATCCCCTGGCCGATCCTTTTACCCTGGGCGTTTCCACCGGCGCCGCCTTCGGGGTGGCGCTCCTGGTCATGCTGGGGGTGGGCGGCAGTTTTCTGGGCTTGAGTCCCCTGCCCCTGGGGGCCCTGGCCGGGGCCATGGGGGCCATGGCCGCGGTCATGGTCCTGTCCCGGGAGTCCGGTCGCATCCGCAAGGAGACCCTGATCCTGGCCGGAATTGTGGTGAGCACCTTTCTCGCCGCCCTCATCAGCCTCATCAAGAGCCTGGATGAGGAGTCCCTGTCGGCCATCGTGTTCTGGATCATGGGGAGCTTCTCCGGCCGGGGCTGGATCCACGTGGGTTTTCTCCTGCCCTATCTGGCGGCCGGCCTGGCCCTGGGGGCGGTTTATCACCGGGAACTGGACATCATGGCCCTGGGGGAAGAACAATCTCACCACCTGGGGGTGGCGGTTTCGGCGGTCAGACTGAAACTGTTGCTGGGGGCGTCGCTACTCACCGCCGGGGCGGTGTCGGTATCCGGGGTGATCGGTTTTGTGGGCCTGGTGGTGCCCCACCTGGTGCGAGTGCTGGCCGGGCCTTCCCATGGCCGCCTCCTGGCGTTATCCGCCGCCACCGGCGCCCTGATCCTGATATGGGCCGACGTCCTGGCCCGCACCCTTTTGTCCAGCGGCCAGGAACTGCCGGTGGGTGTGGTCAGCGCCCTGCTGGGCGGGCCGTTTTTCTTTTATCTGCTCAAATCCCGCCGTTCCCGGGGGATGTGGTGATCCGGGTCGAGGCGCTGGAGTTGGGCTATGAGGACCGTCTGGTCCTGGCGGACCTGAATTTTCAGGTGGACCGGGGCGAATTCCTGGGTATCTTGGGCCCTAACGGCAGCGGCAAATCCACCCTGCTCAACGCCCTCTCCGGTCTGCTGCCGCCCCAAAAAGGGCGGATTATCGTCAAGTCCGAGCCCCTAAAGGGGTTGCCCAGCCGGCTCCGGGCCCAGATCCTGGCGGTGGTGCCCCAATCCACCGACGTGCGGTTCCCCTTTTCCTGCCTGGAGATCGTGCTCATGGGCCGGTACCCGCACCGGCGCCGCCTGGGAACCTTGACGGACGCCGACCTGGTCTGGGCCCTCAAGTCCATGCGCCGGACCACCACGACGCACCTCAAGGAAAGGCCGATCATCGAGATTTCCGGGGGGGAATGTCAGCGGGTGGTGATGGCCCGGGCCCTGGCCCAGGACCCGGAAATCCTGCTCCTGGACGAGGCCACATCGTCTTTGGACGTGCGCAAAAAGCTGGAGATCTTCGAACTCCTCAAGTTTTTGAGCGACACCCGGGGGCTCACGGTGCTCTGCGCCATGCACGACCTGAATCTGGCGGCCCTCTACTGCGGGCGTCTGATGTTCATCAAGGCCGGGCGGATCGTGGTGGACGGCCCCACGGACCAGGTGTTCACCCCGGCGATTCTCTCGGAAGTGTACGAGACGCCCATGGAGGTCGTCCGGCACCCCGGCCACCAGCGGCCCTACGCCGTGATGCTGCCCCTGTCGCCGGGGACCTGGGAGGATGAGGCCGGGGTGGAGCCTCTGGAGGCGGCCCAATCATGAGGGGAAGGACGGTTTCTGTCACCATGCTGCAGCGATTGACTAAGGATTCAGATTTGGGAAAGGGTCCCGTAGGGGCGGTGAGCGCACCGCCCCTACCTCGACTGCGCCAAAGAGAACTTCCCCTCCCCTGGTGGGAGGGGGTTAGGGGGAGGGGGACACGGTTCACCCCCACCCTAACCCTCTTCCATCAAGGGGGAGGGAAATGCCGCGCTGCGGCTGCGGTCTTATGCTTCGGGTTGGTGCTGAGCTTCCTTATTTGTGTACCGCACCACCTCCACGCGGCCCAAATCACCGACGACCGGGACGCCGCCGTCACCGTGGCCTCCTCGCCCCGGCGGATCATCTCCCTGTACGGCGGCCTGACGGAAATCTTGCGCGCCTTAGGGGTGGCCGACCAGGTGGTGGCCTGTATTCAGGGAGATGAGACCGTCAAGGGCATCCCCACCGTGGGCACCCACCTGCAGCCTAACGTCGAGATGATCCTGGCCCTGAAGCCGGATCTGGTGGTGCAGGGGGGAGTCGCCAAGGGGATGCCGGCCTTGACCAGACTGGAGGCGGCGCAGGTGCCGGTGGCTATGTTTGCGCCCCGCGATTTTGCCGGCCTGTTCAGCACCATCACCCGGTTGGGGGTCCTCACCGGGCGAGAGGAGGCCGCCTCCGCCCTGACAAGGTCCATGGAGGGCAAGCTCGCCGACGTGGCCCAACGGGTGGCGAAACGCCCCAGGCCCCGGGTCTTTTTCGAGGTGCGGGAACTCAACCTTTTGGCCGCGGGCCAAGGTTCTCTGGTAAACGACATCATCACCCGGGCCGGAGGGGAAAACATCGTCACCAGCCCTCAAAAGCTCATGTTATACAGCCTCGAGGCCCTCATCCAGGCGAACCCGGAGGTTTACATTATCCAGAAAGGACCCATGAACCGCAGCCCCGAAGACATTTACGCCCGGCCTTATTTTCAGGAACTCAAGGCGGTGAAGGCGCGCCGGGTGCTGATGGTGAGTGAGAGCCTCTACTCCCGGCCGGGGCCCCGTTCGGCGGAGGCGGTGGAGGAACTGGCGCGGTTTCTCCACCCTGAGGCGTGGGGGAAGAAGTAGTCAGTTGTCAGTGGTCGGGAAAAACGGCTATACCAATGGGTCATTAAATTGGTGGCACAGGCTTCCAGCCTGTGCAGGAGCGTGCTTTCGCCTGCGGCAACATAAATTTTGATTGATTTTCCCCTGTCATCCCCCAGAGAGGGCGGACACACAGGTCCGCCCCTACGTGAAAAGCTATGGGGTTGGGGGGGGTGGGGGAAGGGGTAGGGGCCACTTACAAAAAAGCCCATAGCCCCTTTCCCCAACCATAAGCAGGTAGAGTGTTTCTCATGGCAAATCAAACGCGCGGGCTGGTAATAGCCGGGACTCAGAGTGGGGTGGGCAAGACCACCATCACCCTGGGGCTGTTGTATGCCCTGGCCCGCCGGGGTTTGACCGTGCAGCCCTTTAAGGTGGGGCCGGATTTTATCGACCCCGGGCATCACACCCGGGCTGCGGGCCGCGTCTGCCGGAACCTGGACGGCTGGATGCTGAGCCGCGAGGCCAATCTGACCCTGTTCCGCCGCCAGGCCCGGGGCGCCGACGTGGCGGTGGTGGAAGGGGTCATGGGGCTGTTCGACGGCTATGACGGGGCCAGCGAGGCCGGGTCCACGGCCCAGATGGCCAAGTGGCTGGGGCTCCCGGTGCTGTTGGTGGTGGACGCCCGGGCCATGGCCCGGAGCGCCGCGGCCCTGGTGCACGGCTTCGCCAGCTTCGACCCCGCCCTGGACCTGGCGGGGGTGGTTTTTAACCGCGTCGGCAGCGCCGCCCATCTGGAGTATTTGAACCAGGCCCTGTCGTGCCTGAAAGGGGTGCGCGGTTTCGGGGGACTCCCCCGGGACCAGGAACTGGCCATCCCCGAGCGGCACCTGGGTCTGGCCACCGCCGAGGACCATCCGTTGGACGACGCGTATCTGGGGCGCCTGGCGGACCGGCTGGAGACTCACCTGGACCTCTCGGGGCTGCTGGCGGCGCTGCCGCGGCTGACACTGCCGGAGGAACCGGCCCTGGGGGCGGAGCCTGCCTCGGTCCGCCTGGGGGTCGCCCGGGACCGGGCCTTTTGCTTCTATTACCCAGAAAATTTGGAGTTGCTGGCGAGTTTTGGGGCGGAGCTGGTCCCCTTCTCCCCCCTGACCGACCGGGAGTTGCCCGCCGGGCTTGACGGCGTCTACCTGGGCGGGGGGTATCCGGAACTCTATGCCGAGCAACTGGCTGCCAATGAGGCCCTGAAACAGGCGCTGCAACAAGGCGCCGCCGGGGGTCTGCCCATTTACGCCGAATGCGGCGGGCTCATGTATCTGGCCCGGGAAATCCTGGACCTGGAGGGCCGGGCTCACCCCATGGCCGGGGTGTTGCCGTTCACGGTGCGGATGCTGCCCCGGCTCAAGGCCCTGGGCTACCGGGAAGTCACCCTGACGGCTTCCGGCCTCCTGGGTCCTGCGGGGACCACGGCCCGGGGGCACGAGTTCCACTATTCGGAAATTGTGGGCGAGCCCGATGGTGTGCCCCGGCTCTACCGCCTGACGCCCCGCCGGGGTGGCGCGGCCGTGAGCGAAGGCTACAGTGAGAAAAACGTCCTGGCTAGCTATGTCCACCTCCACTTCGGCAGCAACCCCGAAGTGGCCCGGCACCTGGTGGCGAGCTGCCGGGTGTATAAAAAATTGAGAGAGGGGGCGAGGGACTTGGCTATGAAAAATCCCCCGGCCTTCCCCTCAAGATAATGCTTCAAAGAGGAGTCAACATGACCTGGCAACCCCGCCTCCCCTCGGAGATTGAGGCCGAGAGTTTCCGCCGCATCGAAGCCCAGGTGGGCCCGCATCACCTGCCGCCCGAGGTCTGGTTCGTAGTGCGGCGCATGATCCACACCAGTGCCGACCCGGAGTACCTCGCCGCGGCCCGCATCCATCCTGCGGCCATCACCGCCGGGGTTGAGGCCTTGAGGCGCGGCTGCCCGGTGGCCACTGATACCCGCATGCTCCTGGCGGGTATTTCCACCGGGCGCCTGGATCGTCTGGGGGTTACGGCCTTCTGTCTCATGGACGACCCGGAAGTGGCAGAGGAGGCGGCCCGGCGCGGCACCACCCGGGCCGAGGTAGCCATGGAGCGGAGTCTGCCGAAGTTGGCCGGGGGCATCGTGGCCATCGGCAATGCCCCCACCGCCCTGTTGCGCCTGCTGGAGTTGCTGGCGGCCGGGGCGCCGCCGCCGGCCCTGGTGGTGGGGGTACCGGTGGGGTTCGTCAACGCCGCCGAATCCAAAGACGCCCTGGCGCGCCAGGATTGCCCTTACATCACCGCCCTGGGACCCAAGGGCGGCTCCGCCCTGGCGGCCAGCATCGTGAATGCCCTGGCCATCATGGCCCTGGAGGTGCCGTCATGACCACGAAAGCCGGGACCCTGTACGGGATTGGCGTGGGACCGGGAGATCCCGAATTGATCACCCTGAAGGCGCTCAAGGTGCTGCAGAGCGTGCCCCACATCTTTGCCTCGTGCTCCACCAAGAACACCTACAGCCTGGCCCTGAGCATCGTGCGCTGTCACTTAAACGGCGCCGGCATCGAGCACCTGCCCTTCCCCATGACCAAAGACCCCGAGGTGCTGGCCTCCGCCTGGGAGCGGAACGCCCGGCGGGTCCTGGAAGTGCTGGCCACCGGCAGTGACGCCGCCTTCGTCACCCTGGGGGACCCCTTGACCTACTCCACCTTCGGGTATCTTCTCAAGACCCTGAAGCGCCTCAATCCCCAGGTGGGCATCGTCACCATCCCGGGCATCACCTCCTACAGTGCCGCCGCGGCCCTGACCCACATCCCGCTCACCGAGGGCGAGGAATCCTTCTACCTGGTATCCGGGGCCCTGGGCGCGGCCCAGCTGAAGGAAGTTATTGATAAATCAGATAATATTGTGATACTCAAAACCTATCGCTATTTTGATGAAATCTACCGGGTGTTGGAGGACATGGATCTTCTGGACCGGACCACCTGCATCAGCCGCTGCGGCCTGGAAGGCGAGACCATCGTGGAGAATCTCCGGGATATCAAAGGCCGGGAATTGCCCTACCTCTCCATGGTTATCATCAAGAAGAAGGGCAAGGGGTATTGATGGCCCGACCCAAGACCCTGGGCGGCCGGGGCCGCTGGCTGCTCCTGCTGGCCTTCACCCTGTTGGTCGCCATCTCCTGGCTGGGTCTGGGCGGGGCTTCGCACCACCTCACGGCCGGGAAGCTCTACCATCAGTTAGGCTCGCCCCTGCTGCGGCTTCTGGTCTACCTGGGGGTGGGTCTGTTGGTGGGGCAGGCCATCGAATCTTTGGGCTGGGCCGCCAAACTGGGAGGCTGGGTGGCGCCCGTGCTCCACTGGGGGCATCTCAAGCGTGAGAGCGGGGCCAGTTTCACCGCCGCCTTTTTCTCCGGGATCCTGGCCAACACCATGTTGTGGACTTTTTACCAGGAGGGCAAACTCAGCCGTGGGGAAATGACCCTGACCTATCTGTTTAACGGTGGGCTGCCGGTCTACCTGCTCCATCTGCCCACCACGTTTTTCATCATCCTGCCCCTGACCCGGGAGGCCGGCCTCATCTATCTGGGGCTGACCGGCATTGCCGCCCTGCTGCGGAGCGCCGTCCTGCTGCTCCTGGCCCGGTGGCGGCTGCCCGCGGGCTCAGGTTCGGAGGGAGAGACAGCTACGCCGACGCCGCCGCCCCGTAAGGGAACAATTTCCCAGGAAATCTGGGGCAAATTCCGCCGGCGCTTTGCCCGGGTAGTGCTTTACACGCTCCCCATCTATTTCCTGATTTTTCTGGCCAATGACCGGGGCCTGTTCACGTGGCTGCGGGAGGCGGCGGCGTCTCACGTGTCCCTGAGCTTTCTGCCCATGGGAGCCGCCAGCGTGGTGATCTTCAGCCTGGCGGCGGAATTCACCTCGGGCATGGCCGCGGCCGGGGCTTTTCTCCAGACCGGCGCCCTGACGGTCCACCAGACCGTCCTGGCCCTGATCCTGGGCAACATCGTGGCCACTCCCATCCGGGCCCTGCGCCACCAATTGCCCACCCACGTGGGGATATTTTCGCCGGGGTTGGGGACCCGGCTTTTGCTCATGAGCCAGGGGCTGCGGCTCCTGAGCCTGGTGGTGGTGGCGGTGCCGTATGCCATGTGGAATTAATGTGCGGGGGGATGTCGGGGCGGTGAGCGCACCGCCCCGACGGGGACTTTTCCAAGGCGGTCATGCATGGGCCTTTGGCCCACCCGTAAAACATGAAAAGCTGGTGTTGGCTGGTGGCACAGCCTTTCCAGGCTGTGCACGACTAACCTGCTTCCTTGACACAGGCTGGAAAGCCTGTGCTACCAATTTAAAGAATTTTTCAGGACAAGTTACAAGTGAAAGAGTTATCTGAAAATCATCCGGCCCCCGAGGACGACGAGACCCTCAGGCCGCCCCGGCCCCGGAAAGAGCTGCGCCAGGGGTTTGCCACCGGCACCGCCGCCGCCGCTGCGGCCCAGGGGGGGCTGTACGAACTCCTGCGCCGCCCCTGCCCGGATCAGGTCCTGGTGACCTTGCCCGGCGGCGGCAGCCTCAGCATCCCGCTTAACCGCCACGGCCGCCACGGCGCCCGGGGGGAGGCGGTGGTGGTCAAGGATGCGGGAGATGACCCCGACGTTACCAACGGGGCGGAGATCGGGGCCCGGGTCTGGCATCTGGAGGCCCCGGGAGCCGGGGAGGACATTACGCTTTTAGGCGGCGAAGGCGTGGGCCGGGTGACCAAGCCGGGTCTGCCGGTGGCGGTGGGGGAGCCCGCCATCAACCCGGTGCCCCGGAGGATGATCCGCCGGGCCCTGCGCCAGGTGTGGGATGAGATCTGCCCCGGGGAGCCCCTGCGGCTGAGGGTGGAAATCTTCGTGCCCCGAGGCGAGGAACTGGCCCGGCACACCCTCAACCCCCGCCTGGGGATCGTGGGGGGCATCTCGATTCTGGGCACCACCGGGCTGGTGAAGCCCTTTTCCCACCAGGCCTATCGGGCCACCATCGCTTCCAGCCTGCGGGTGGCCCGGGCCGCGGGGCTTAAACACATCGGGTTCAGCACCGGGGGCAAAAGCGAGGAGCACCTCAAGGCGCTGCTTCCGGCACTGCCCCAGGAAGCCTTGGTCCAGATGGGGGATTACGTGCGTTTTGCCCTGAAGGTGGCGGCGCACATGGGATTTTTGGAGATCACGACGGGGGCATTTTTCGGCAAGGCGGTGAAGATGGCCCAGGGTTTCGGCCACACCCATGCCTCCCGGGGGCTGGCGGATTTGAAAGAGTTGGGCCGCTGGACCCTGGACCTGACGGGGAATGCGGCCCTGGCCCAGGCAGTGGCCGGGGCCAACACCGCCCGGCAGACCCTGGAACTTCTCACCGAGGCCCGGGCCGGCCAGGTGGTGGCCCATGTGGGCGCCGCGATGCTGGCGGCCTTGCGAACTTATGCCGGGCCGGGGCCTAAGCTCGGCGCGGTGGTGTTCGATTTTGACGGCTCGCCCCTCTGGCGGGGACAGAGCCCCGGGGAGGTGGCGCCATGATTCCGGTGCAGGTGGTGGGCCTGGGGATGTCACCGGATGACTTGACCCCAAGGGTCCAGGAGATCATCCGGGAGGCCCAGGTGCTGGTAGGGGGGCGGCGTCTCCTGGACTACTTTCCGGAGCACCGCTCCATGAAAATTCCCCTGGGCAAGGACCCGGAAGGGACCCTGAAACAGCTCCCGGCCCTGGCCGCCATCAAGCGGGTGGTAGTGCTGGCGTCCGGGGACCCAAATTTTTACGGGGTGGGGCCGCTGGTGGTGCGGGTTTTGGGGGCGGAGCACGTGGTGATCCACCCCAATCTCACCGCCATGCAAACCGCCTGCGCCCGGCTCCGGATACCCTGGCAGGATGCCGTCGTCGTCAGTCTCCACGGACGTTCGTGGGAGCACCTGGCTGCGGCCCTGGGCCAGCCCGGCCCGTGGCTGATCTACACCGACCCGGGCCACCCGCCCGGGGAGATTGCCCGGTTCCTGCTGGCCCGGGGACTGTCTTCGGCCCGCTTCTGCGTCCTGGAAGACCTGGGCCAGGCGACGGAGCGCATCACCTGGATGAGCCTGGCGGAGGCCCAGGAAGGTGGATTTTCGCCCTTGAACCTGGTCGTGGTGGTGCCGGAGCCGGGTGAGGCGACGCCCCGGCGGCTGCGGCTCCACCTGGGGCTTCCGGAAGCGGCCCTGGACCACCAGGCCGGGCTCATCACCAAGGCCGAGGTACGGGCCGTGGTCCTGGCCAAGCTGAAACTTTTGCCCGGCCAGGTCCTGTGGGACGTGGGGGCCGGCTGCGGCTCCGTGGGGTTGGAGGCCAGCCTGCTCATCCCCGGGGGCAAGATTTTTTCGGTGGAGCGCCACCCCGAGCGGGCGGCCCAGATTGCTGCCAACCGGGATCATTTCGGTGTGGACAACCTTGAAGTAGTCTGCGCCCCGGCCCCGGTGGGTCTGGCGCCGCTGCCCGACCCCCACCGGGTCTTCGTGGGGGGCGGCGGCCCGGAAATCGGCGCCATCATCCAGGAAGCCGTGCGGCGACTGGCGCCGGGAGGGCGGGTGGTGGTCACCGCCGCCCTGCTGGAGACCCTGGAGACGGCCCGGACCGTCCTGGAACAGGCGGGCTGGGAGGTGGAGGTGGTCCAGCTTCAGGTGAGCCGCTCCTACCCCCTGGCCGGGGGGACGGCGTTGCAGGCCTTGAATCCCGTGTGGATTGTCACGGGTTCCTGGACCAACACTGGCGATGAAAAATCCCCCCTGACCCCCTTTTAAGAAAGGGGGGAAAGTGAAAAGTCCCCCTTTATAAAGGGGGATTTAGGGGCAATGCTGTTCACTTGAGCTTTGGCGTATTTCGATGGGTTGCTGGGGCGAGGAGGCCC
>JAUSOZ010000284.1 GCA_030655955.1 Deltaproteobacteria bacterium | reverse complement strand
GCTTGATATTCATGGAGACTTCCCGGCGGAGGTCTCCTTCAACCTTGCAGGTATGATCAATCACCTGGCGAATACCGGTGATTTCGGCGTCAGTGAGCTCGGACGTCTTGGTGCTGGGTTCCACCTTGGCTTCCTGGAGCACCCGTGTCGCGGTGCTATGCCCGATGCCGAAAATATAGGTTAAGGCGATCTCGATTCTCTTGTTTCGGGGTAAATCGATCCCGGCGATTCTGGCCAATTCCTCTCCTCCCCTTTAGCCTTGACGCTGCTTATGCTTGGGATTTTCACAGATCACCCGCACTACGCGTTTACGGCGAATAATCTTGCACTTAGCGCACATCCGTTTGACTGAGGCTCTAACCTTCATAGTATTTTCCTATCTGACCCGGTAGACTATTCGCCCTCGACTCAGGTCATAGGGCGACAATTCCAGAATAACCTTATCTCCCGGAAGAATCTTGATATAGTGCATCCGCATCTTCCCGGAAATGTGAGCCAGGACCTTATGCCCGTTCGGCAGTTCCACACGAAACATGGCGTTGGGGAGAGGCTCAACCACCGTCCCTTCAACTTCTATGGCGTCTTCTTTAGTCATCTACCGTATCTTTATAGTTATTTCAAATGGTTATTAAATATAACTTAGAGCCGGCTCAAAATCAAGACGCCGTTCTCCGTCAACGCTACGCTGTGTTCGAAATGCGCCGCACAAGACCCGTCCTGGGTGATTGCGGTCCAGCCATCCTGCAAAATCCGCACTTTCCAGGAACCCATCGAGGTCATGGGTTCAATGGCAAAGGTCATACCTACCTGCATCGTCGGCCCCCGGTCGGGCGGTCCGAAATTTGGGATCTGCGGATCTTCGTGGAGCGACCGGCCGATGCCGTGCCCCACAAACTCCCGGATAACCCCGAACCCGGCGCCTTCCACCACGGTCTGCACCGCGTGCGAGATGTCCGACAAGCGCTGGCCCGCCTTGACTTGGGCGATGCCGGCGTACAGGGATTCCTCCGTGGCCGCAATCAGGGCCCGGGCTTTTTCGCCCACGTCCCCCACGCCCACGGTAATGGCGGCATCCCCATAAAAGCCTTCGTACTTCACCCCGAAATCCAGGCTCACCACGTCCCCGGCTTTGAGGCAGCGGGCCCCGGGAATCCCGTGGACCACCTCCTCGTTCACCGACACGCAGATGGACCGGGGATAGCCGCGATAGCCTTTGAAGGCCGGCTTCACCCGGCGCTGGCGGCACATGTCTTCCGCCAGTTCGTCGAGTTCCCGGGTTTCGATCCCGGGTTGCACCTTTTCTTTCACCCCCTCCAGGATTTCGGCCACGATGCGGTTGGCCACCTCCATCTTGGCGATTTCCTGGAGGGATTTAAGCAATATCATTTAGCGCATCAGTGCTTGCAGCCGCAGCTGCAGCCGGTTCCCGCCGAAACGATGCCCACGATCTGGTTAAAGATGTCGTCGATGCCCCCTACGCCCTTAATGGGCCGCAGCAGGCCTTGCTTGGAGTAGTAGCCGATCAACGGCGCGGTGGCCTGGTTATAGGTGGCCAGGCGGGAGCGCACGGTGGTCTCGTTGTCGTCGTCCCGCTGGTAGAGTTCGCCGCCGCATTTGTCACACACGCCTTCTTTCTTGGCGGGGCTGAACTTGATATGGAACATCTGGCCGCAGGCGGCATTTTTACAGGTGCGCCGCCCGGTGAGGCGAACCACCAGCGCTTCTTCGTCCACGTCGATGCTGACTACGTGGTCCATCTTGGTAGCCAACCCCACCAGCACCTTGTCCAGGGCTTCGGCCTGGGGCACGGTCCGGGGAAAACCGTCCAATATAAATCCCTTTTTGCAATCAGGCTGGGCCAGCCGGTCTTTGATGATACCGATGACTACTTCATCGGGCACCAGTGTTCCGGCATTCATGCATTCCTGGGCCTTCTTACCCATTTCCGTCCCTTCCTTCACTGCCGCCCGGAGGATGTCGCCGGTGGAGATCTGAGGGATATGGAACTTTTCGATGAGTTTCTTAGCTTGCGTACCTTTGCCCGCGCCTGGGCCGCCCAACAGGATCAGATTCATAACTTCCTCCTTCTAGAGATCAGCGCCGTACCCGGCTCATGCGTTTTTTCGTGAACCCCTCGTAGTGGCGGGTGAGCAGATGCGATTCGATCTGGCTCATGGTGTCCATGGCCACCCCCACAACGATCAACAGGGCCGTACCCCCGAAATAGAAAGGCACATTGAACTTCTGGATCAGCATGGAGGGCAGCACGCAGACTGCCGACACATAAATGGCGCCCCCCAGAGTGATGCGGGTCAGGATGCGGTCGATATATTCCGCGGTGGGTTTCCCCGGCCGCAGGCCCGGCACATAGCCGCCCCACTTGCGCAAATTATCCGCCACGTCCACCGGGTTAAAGGTCACCGCGGTGTAGAAATAGCAGAAAAAGACGATGAGGCCGACGTAGACTAAATCGTGAATCCCGCCTCCGGGAGACATGGCGTCCGAGGCCCATTTCACCCACTCATTGTTGACGAAGCTTGACACCGTGGCCGGAAACATCAACAGCGACGAGGCGAAGATGGGGGGGATGACCCCGGCGGTGTTCACCTTCAGGGGCAGGAAGGTGGTCTGGCCGCCGTACATTTTGCGCCCCACCACCCGGCGGGCGTACTGGACCTGAATGCGTCGCTGACCCCGCTCCACAAAGACGATGAAACCCACCACCACTACCATCACCACCATCAGGAGGATCATCAGGACCGGCATGATCTCACCCGTCTTGATCAAACTAAACGTGCTGATCAGGGCCGAAGGCATCCGGGCCACAATCCCGGCGAAGATGATAAGCGAGATGCCGTTGCCGATGCCCCGTTCGGTGATCATTTCCCCCAGCCACATGATGAACGCGGTGCCCGAGGTCAGGGTGAGCACCGTCATCAGGCGGAAGGCCCAGCCGGGATGCAAAACCACCGTCTGGTGGCCGGCCCCGGCGGTCATGCTCTCCAGGCCCACGGCAATCCCGATCCCCTGGACCGCGGCGATGACCACGGTACCGTAGCGGGTGTACTGCTTGATCTTCTTCTGGCCCGACTCCCCTTCTTTATAGAGCTTCTCCAGGCCCGGAATCACCACCTTGAGGAGCTCGATGATGATAGCGGCGCTGATGTAGGGCATGATCCCCAGGGCAAAGACGCTCAAGCGCTCCAGGGCGCCGCCGGAGAACATGTCGAATAATCCGAAGATCGTTCCCCGCTGGGCCGCAAAAAACTGCATCAGGGCATCCGCATCGATCCCCGGGGTGGGGATCTGGCAGCCCAGACGGTATACCGCCAGCATCAACAGGGTAAAGATGATGCGGCGCTTCAGTTCGGGGATCTTGGCAATGCTGGCGAACGCCGACACTTAAATGACCTCCACCCGCCCTCCGGCTGCTTCGATCTGGCTCCGGGCCTGAGAACTTACCGCCTGCACCTTAACTACCAGGGCCACAGTCACCTCTCCCTGGCCTAAGAGCTTGATGCGCTTCACCCGGCTTTTCACCAGGCCGGCTTCCAATAAGGCCGCTTTATCAACGATCGCCTCAGCCGGAAACCGGTTCAGGTCCCGCAGATTGACGATGGTCCAGACTTGCCGGAAGATGTTGGTGAAGCCGCGCTTGGGAATCCGCCGCACCAGGGGCATCTGGCCGCCTTCAAACCCTGGCCTGGTGCCGCCGCCGGCGCGGGAGTTCTGCCCTTTGAAGCCTCGGCCGGCGGTTTTGCCCCAACCGGAACCGGGGCCGCGGCCGACCCGTTTCTTTTTGTGTTTGGACCCCGGGCTGGGCGAAAGTTCAGAAAGACGCATCTGCTATTCTCCTTCGGGGATCTGGCGTACCTGGAGGAGATGCTCCACCTGGCGCACCATCCCCAAAATCGCCGGAGTTTCCCGGTGCCGCACCGTTTTCTGTAAGCGGGTCAGCCCCAGACTCTTCACAGTCAGACGGTGCTTCGGCGGCCGGCCGATGGGACTTTTTGTCAAGGTTATTTCGAGAATCATTGTCGTTCCTTTATATCGTGAGCCGCGAGCGGTGCACAGCCAAAAATCATTCCGGCACCCGGATTACTGCTACCCCAGAATTTCCGCCAGAGGCCGGTTACGCCGGGCCGCCACGTCCTCCGGGGCCGCCAGCATCTGCAAGGCCACCATGGTGGCTTTGACGGCGTTATGCGGGTTGTGGGAGCCCAAACACTTGGTGAGGACGTTTTTTATCCCCGCCACTTCCACCACCGCCCGCACGGGGCCGCCGGCGATGACGCCGGTGCCTTCCGAGGCCGGTTTTAAGAGAACCCGGCCGGCCCCGAACTCACCCACCACCGTATAGGGAATGGTGTTGTTGCGAATGGGGACCGTGATCATGGACTTTTTGGCCTGTTCCACCGCCTTGCGAATGGCTTCGGGCACTTCGTGGGCCTTGCCCAGGCCCGCACCCACGCGCCCGGCGCCGTCACCTACCACCACGATGGCGCTGAAGCGAAAGCGACGTCCGCCCTTGACCACTTTGGCGACGCGATTGATGCTCACCACTTTATCGGTTAACTGCTCCGCATCTGAGTCGAACAAGCTTATCTCCTTTTATCGCGAGCTGTGAGCCGGAAAAAAACCTTTTTTCTGCTTACTGCTCACCGCTCACCGCTTACTGCTTACTGCTTACTCCACCTAAAATTCCAGACCGTTTTCCCGGCAGCTATCCGCCATGGCCTTAATCCGGCCATGATAGAGAAACCCGTTACGGTCGAAGACTACTTTGCCAATTCCCTGAGCCTTGGCCTTGGCCGCCAAGAGCTTGCCCACGGCCTTGGCCGCGTCGGACTTCTTCAAACCGCTCAACTGGTCTTTCAACTCGCCGCTCAGGGTAGAAGCTGCCGCCAACGTCTGGCCTTTGCCATCGTCGACGATCTGGGCATAGATATGTTTGCAACTGCGGAAGACCGAGAGACGCAAGCGTTCCCCGCCGCCGATTTTCTTCTTGATGCGCCGTTTCCGCTTCAGCCGCGCCGTTTCCTTGGAATTCATGTCAGCATTCTCCTTTAGCGGCCGCCGGCCTTGCCCACCTTGCGCCGGATCACTTCCCCGGCATACCTGATCCCTTTGCCTTTATAGGGGTCGGGTGGCCTGAGTCTGCGAATCACCGCCACCGTCTGTCCCAGCACTTCTTTGTTGGCGCCGGTGAATTCGATGCGGTTGGCCTTTTCCACCTTGGCCGTGATCCCTTTGGGCAGGGGAAACTCCACGGGATTGGAGTAGCCGATGTTGAACACCAGCATGTCGCCCTTGGCTTCCACCTTGTAGCCGGTGCCCACCAGTTCCAAAACCCGGGTGAAGCCATCGGTGGTGCCGATGACCAGGTTGGACACCAGGGTGCGGGCCAGGCCCCAGTAGGACCGGCTCAGCCGGCTGTCATCCTGGGGTTCCACCGTGATCTCCTGGGCCCCGATGTTGACGTGCACCCGGGGCGGCATCAGCTGGGTCAGCGTCCCCCGCGGTCCGGTGACCACCAACTTCCCTTCTTCCATCTTGACCTTCACCCCTTGGGGCAAAGGTACCGGTTTTTTTCCGATGCGGCTCATAAGCTTACCTTTACCAGATCTCGCACAAGACCTCGCCGCCCACGTTCAGCTTGCGGGCCTGGCGGTCGGTGATAACCCCCTGGGAGGTCGAAATGACCGCCACCCCCAGGCCTCCCCGTACCTTGGGAAGCTCGGCATGGCCGGTATACACCCGGCAACCGGGTTTGCTGACCCGTTTCAGCCCCTGGATGAGCGGTTGCTGCTGGTCGACGTACCGGAGGTAGACTCGCAGGATGCCCTGGCGATTATCTTTTATGACCTTGTAGTTTTTAATAAACCCTTCTTCCTTGAGGATGCGCGCCAGGTTGATCTTCATACGGGAGGCGGGAATATCAACCTTGTCGAACCGCGCCCCCCCGGCATTGCGAATCCGGGTCAACATATCGGCGATGGGATCAGTCATGCTCATAGTGTGCCCTACCAGCTGGATTTAGTGACCCCAGGAATCTCTCCCTTGAGGGCCATGTTGCGAAAACAGATGCGGCAAACGCCGAACCGCCGGAGAAACGCCCGGGGACGGCCGCACACGGGACAGCGGTTATATTTCTGCACCGGATATTTAGGTTCGCGCTTTGCCTTGGCTATTAACGATTTCTTGGCCATCCTTATCTCCTGAAGGGCATACCCAGTAGTTTTAACAAGAATTTCCCTTCCTCATCGGTGGGGGCGCTGGTGACGATGGTAATATTCATGCCCCTGACCTTGTCGATCTGGTCGTACTCAATCTCCGGGAAGATGATCTGCTCTTTGATGCCCAGGGTATAGTTACCCCGGCCGTCAAAGGCCTTCTCGCTCACGCCCCGGAAGTCCCGCACCCGGGGCAGCACCACGTTCATCAGCTTGTCGAGAAAGTAGTACATGCGACTCCGGCGCAGGGTGACCATGCAACCGATGGGCATGCCTTCCCGCAGCTTGAAGGCGGCGATGGACTTCTTGGCCCGGGTCACCACCGGCTTTTGGCCGGTGACGGCAGTCAGTTCCACCGAGGCCGACTCCAACAGCTTGATGTTCTGGATGGCCTCCCCCAGCCCGATGTTGACCACGACTTTCTTCAGTCTGGGCACCTGCATGGGGCTCTTGTAGCGAAACTCCTGCATCATTTGGGGGACACACTCGTCCCGATAATAATCCTTCAGGCGCGGCGTCCCTTTCAGGGCCGGCGCTTTCTCTCCGCCTTTGGCCGCCGGGGCGACTGCCGCCTTGGCCGCTTTTTTATCCGCGCCCTTGGGGCCGCCCTTGGGCGCCGTCTTGCCCTTGTCTTTTCCAGATCCCTTTTCAGCCATCAATCAATTCCTTGCATTTCAGACATACCCGGGCTTTTTTGCCTTCGCCGGTCTTGGTCATACTGACACGGGTGCCGGTGGCGCATTTGGGGCAAATCAGCTACACCTAGCAGACGAACATCGGCGCTTCCTTTACCACGATCCCCCCCTGGCCTGAAGTGGGGCTGGGGCGGGTGT
>JAUSOZ010000283.1 GCA_030655955.1 Deltaproteobacteria bacterium | reverse complement strand
CTGGCTCGGGTTAAGGTATGCCGGGGAGTATCTTTGCACCGGCCGCCGCGGTTGATCGGGCCACAAGTTTGCCTGCTGCAACAATTCCGGTTCCCGGGGAAAGGTCTGGTCGGTCAATTTAATTGTGAAAATAGGCATAAATATTTTGCTATTGTTATTGAAATAAACCTGCTTAGGGCATAAAATATTAACAGAGGAGAATTACCAGCATCAGATTTTCTGCTGAATCCGTTAACTATCGGGATTCAGGCAGCAAGTAAGCGCGAGGCAGGAACCCACCATTCCTGGGGGTTACCACAGGCACTGGCGTAAGGCATTCGCAGAGCTGAGGAACCTTTCGTGGCAAAGGCTCAGGGAGGTGTGGTGAGAAAATGATTAATGAACTGTTAGCTCCGGGCGGCAGCCTGGAAATGGTGGAGGCGGTTTTTCAGAGCGGCGCCAATGCCGTTTATGTTGGGGCCAAAGGCTTCAGCCGCCGGAAGTGTGTGTGGGAACTGGAAGATAGTCAGATCGGGGAAGCGGTCCGCATTGCCGCCGACTACCAGGGCAAAGTCCGGGTAGCCCTCAACGCCGAGATCCTGCCGGAAAAATTACCCCTGCTGGTCCAAAAGGTTGAAAAGTACGCCCACTTCGGCATCGAAGGGGTGATCGTGAAAACCCCATTGGTGATGCAGGAGGTCCATAAGCGTTTCCCGGAACTGGTTATCCATGCCAGCGTCGGCTGCAACATCCAGACCCAGGAGGATATGGCCCGGTTCAAGGCTTACGGGGCCACTCAACTGGTGACATCCACCGAAATCAACACGGTGGACAAGCTGACCCGGTTCAAGCGGGAAGCCGACGAATTGGGGCTCAAGACCGAAATCCTGATTCACGGCAACCGCTGCATCGGCGGGGTGGGGAACTGCATCTTTCACGAACTCATTGCCGACTCTTACATCCGCAAGGTCTATCGGGACGAAGAAGGCAACGAGATCGTGGAATACGAAGGTTGGCCCGACCGGAGCGGCAGCTGTTTCCGGCTCTGTCTCCTCACCGACGAGCAGCGGCGCAAGGTGTTGCTCAAGCGGGGTCAACCGCTGGCTCAGATTGAGGCCATCAACGAGCGCGTCCGGGAGCAGCCCAACGTCGCCTTCGGTATCCTGGGGGATGAGTTGAAGGCCTACCTGGACCTGGGGCTGGCGACAGTAAAGGTCCAGGGCCGGGAGTACGCCGTTGCCATGATCTCCTCCATGATCAGCTGTTACCGGCAGCTCATCGATGCTCACATGCGGGGCGATGACATTAACGGTCCATTTTTTCAGAAGATTCAGAATCGTCTGGCAGCCCTGGTGGCCGAGCGGGATGCCGCCCGGATGGAAAAGACCAAGGAACTGCATCAGAACATTGTCGGCTTGTAATTACTTGCATTTTTGTTGACAATTTGCATAATTTGCTTTGTGATCAAGAGAAGCCTGCCCTATAATGGGGCAGGCTTTTTTTATGGACCGGGCCTGAAGATAGGGTGCCGGGATTCTCGTCGGCTGCCTGGAGTGCAGGAATTTTAACCAACCCAGGCAATTGATAGTCTGTATATCATGAACGTGTTAAGAAAGCTGGGGTCGGCAGAGACCAGGAAGGTCCGCCACCGTTCAAATTTATGCGTGATGAGGCGTTGACGGACTGTGAAGCTCCCTGACGAGCCTTCCAAACCTGCGGGTCTGGCCTTGTGGTTCGGCTTGCTGCTGGGCGCCCTGATTCTGGTCGGCAGCTTCTATAACCTGGCGAATTATCCCACTATCTGGTGGGATGAAGCGATATTTTCCGAGGCGGCCGCCAATCTGGTGCAGCATGGCCGCTACGCCTTTACGGTGCAAAGTCCCAATCAGCTGGTCGACTTTGACTTTCGGATCAGCGCCGGGCCCGCGGTGATCCTGCCCGTGGCCCTGGCCTACAAGCTGTTTGGGGTAAGCCTGGTCTCAGGACGGCTGGTGGCCGGGGCCTACCTGGTTCTCACCTTCCTGGCCCTGTTTCTGGGGGCCCGACGCCTCTGGGGCCCGGTCACGGCGCTCCTGGCCGTGGCCCTGGCCTTTCTGGGGACCGATGTCTTTTACTGGGGCCGCTCGGTGTTGGGGGATATCCCCGCCCTGGGCCTCTTCCTCTTCGCCACCTACTTCCTCATCCGGGGTCTCGAGTCCCGCTCCCTCTGGCCCCTCTTTTGGGGGGGGATATTTGTGGGGCTGGCCTTCAATGCCAAGGAGTTTTATGGGCTGGCCGGCCTGCCGCCCCTGGTGGTTCTGGCCCAGCAGCATTGGCGGGACAAGCGGCGTCTGACCGGGAGCGTTCTGGCCTTCGTCGTCGGTGCGGCCATTCCGCCCCTGGCCTACCTGGCGCTCAAGGCGGTGATTCTGGGGAGCCTGACCGGGGCCATTTTCCATTTCCTGGAACAGAAAAAACTTCTGTGCCACGAGTTCTTCACGCCCCTCACCATCGGCCGCATCTACCCGGAGAGTTTCCTGATGCTGTTGCAGGACCCCCTTTTCTGGCTGGGATGCCTGGGGGTCGGTTGGATCTGGAAGAAAGAGGCTCCATCTCCCGCGGTTAAGTTGTGGATCTGGAACTTCTGCCTCTGGAGCGGGGTTTACCTTACCGCGGTTTACTGGCACCGCTTTGCCCTGCCGGGTCTATTCCTGGCCTGCCCGTTGGCGGCCTATTTTATCGTCAAAGTTGCAACCCGGTTGGCTGCCAGGGTTACCACGCCGCCGCCCCGGTGGTTGGCGCCGGGTATCATCGCTGCGGTTCTGGTCTTGTTTTCCCCTGTCGGCGGTCTGGATTACTTCAAAGAGGTCCTTGTCTGCCGGGGCTCAGCCCCCCTGCGTTTGGTGCAGTATCTTCGCACCCATGTGCCCACCAGCTGTCTCATCGAAACCCCGGAATACGAACTGGCCTTCCTGGACGACGACCACCGCATCCATCACATGCCGTCGTATTTCTTTGTGGAATCAACGCCGGACCGGGTGGTGTTGCTCAACCCCCGCAAGCAACCTTACGAATTCAACCGGGTGGGGGCCGACATCCTGATTCTGGGCAGTTTCGGCAAGAGCGTCTTCAAGCAAGTCTATCCCCCGGCCCTCATCAACCGGGAATGGCGCCGGATCGCCCAGGTGGAGTATTATGATATCTATGTGTCTAAAAAATCGGCCAAAAAAATGTTAAGCTTAATGAATAAAACTCTAGCCTCACACCAAAAGGCTAGCCTGATCAAACCAGCAAATGCGACTAATGTCCAGGGAACCACGATCGATACGTTCTATCAATGATTTCCGCCGCCTATATCGGCAGCTGGGTGCTGGGGACGTGAGCATCGGCGTTCTCGCCTTGCGGCCGGGCGAAGAGATCAAGCTCCTGGACCTGGCGGAGCGCGGCGTCACCTTCTTCCCCCCGGTTTTGGCTCAACTCCTGGGCCGCTCCAAGGTGGCCCAGGCTGAAGTCCTGGGGGAATACATGGTTCCCGGGACTTTCGTCGCCTACGCCCTGGCGGATTTGGCCGGGAAACTCCCCGAATTTCAGGACCTGGGGGCGGTAATCGCCAAGCGGGACCGGGCCCACCTGGGCCTGGGGGTCAGTCTCTGGCCCTCCCTGGAAACTCTATACAGCCTGGCGGGCCTCCAGGGGCTCACTTACCCCCTGGTGGTGCAGCCTTTCCTGGACGGCGCCCGGGACTTGCGGGTGGTGGCGCTGGCCGGCTACGTCGAGGCCTATGAACGGGTTAACCCCCACAGCTTTCGCAAGAACCTCTTTCAGGGGGGGTCATCCCAACCCGCCGCCCTCACCCCGGCCCAGGAGAATTTTTGCCGGCAAGTGATGGCTCGGGGAAGATTTCCCTATGCGATTCTGGACCTGCTCCTGGATCCCCGGGATGGCCGTTCTTATCTCTCCGAAATCAGCTTCAAGGGAGGATTGACCGGGGCCCGTCTCTCCCAGGCTGAGTTTCATCTCCACGTTGCCGCCCTGGAAGAGGATTTTATTCACCAATGGGAAACCTCATCGAAGACCCGGCCTTAAGGGATCGCCTCCACGTCTTTGTCGATCGGACCAGCGCCGGCCAGCAGTTAGCCGCCCACCTCAGCGGGTATCGTGGCCAGGAGATTCATCTTTTTGCCATTCCTGCCGGGGGCGTGCCGGTGGCGGCGGAGATCGGCCGCGCCCTGTCGATTCCGGTGGACCTCATCATTGTCCGCAAAATCCAGCTCCCCTGGACCACAGAGGCCGGCTTCGGCGCCCTGGACCCTGCCGGCCAGGCCATTTTTAACCAAGACTTGCTGCGCCGCATGCCCCTGTCCCCCGGGGACATCGAGGCCCAGGTAAAAAAGACCGCTACAGCTATGCGGCAGCGGGAAGAGCGCCTCCGGGGCGGCAAGCCTTATGCCCGCCTGGACGGGAAGGCGGCCCTGGTGGTGGATGACGGCCTGGCTTCGGGCTACACCATGCGGGCGGCGCTCCAGTTCTTGAAGGCCCAGGGGGCCGGCCGGCTCATCGTCGCCGTGCCCACCGGCTCCCAGCGCACCGTTTGGGACCTGCTCCCCCTGGTGGATGAGCTTTACTGCCTCAACGTCCGGGGCGGCTTCTCCTTTGCCGTGGCCGACGCCTATGAAAACTGGTATGATTTAACCGAAGAGGAAGTTTTGGCCCTCATGCAGCCGGCAGACCCCCGATGATGACGGAAATCTCGACTCATAACTTCGGCTCCAAGATCACCTGAGGGGTCAGCGGTAGGGCTATCTAAACGTGATCCTCGCAATTCGCTGATACCATTTCTTAACAATTGATATGTCTAACAATTGGTTTGAACGTAATTCTAAGAAGACGATATTTTTAATACTAATAGTATTATTTATTTTATTAGTTTATGGGTCTGATAAAATACTGCAATACAAAAACCATGGGATGGGATTCAACTATAACCTTCAAAATCGTGCCATTGCATTGAGGGAATATCGCCCTTACATGAAGGAACTCGTACACGCCGGAAAAAAAGAAGTGCATTATGATACACTGGTTCTTAAAGACTACTTATTGAGGATTGATAATGATGGATTTATCATTCCTTCTAAGAAATATTCTGATCCAGATATTTCTATGGTATTTTTAGGTGGATCGACAACCGAGTGCCGTTTTGTGGAAGAAGAAAACAGGTTCCCATATCTTACGGGTACATTACTTGAACGTAAACTTGGAATAAAAATAAATTCTTATAATGCGGCGAGAAGTGGAAATAATTCTCTTCATTCTTTAGATATTTTAATTAATAAAGTCCTGCCATTAAAACCTGATATCGTAATTATGATGGAAAATATTAATGACATTTCTATTTTGCTCCATGAAAAATCTTATTGGAACAAAAACAGATCTCGATCAGTCATTTTTAATGTTAATGACGAAATAGTGTCTAATTTTATTAAGATTATGCGAGATAGATGGATCCCCTATGTTTCTGCAGAAATGCGGAATATTGATAGGTCGATAAGATCATTTCGAAAGTCTGATGCAAAGGCAAATGACGAATTTGCTGCAACCAGGGGAAAGCCAATACCAATAGATAAACATTTATTGGTAGAACAATTCGAGATGAACTTGCAGTCACTTATTTATTTATGTAAAGCCAGAAATATTATTCCGGTCATTATGACCATGTCCAGCAGATTTAAAGAAAAACCTGACAAAATAGTGGCTGATGCTGTTAAAGATACCGGTGTAGATTATGGACAGTTTAAAGATCTTTTTGATACGTTTAATGAATCTATTCGAAAGAAAGCGAAAGAAAATAACATCATGGTAATAGATCTGGCCAGGAAGATTCCTCAGGAGAAAGAATTTATGTACGATATTGTTCATCATAATGATAACGGTTCGATAAAATCCGCCGAGATCATTAGTGAACAGTTGGCCCCACTGGTCCAACAAATTCAATCCATACCAAAGCATTAATTTCAAACGTATTGAGCCGGTTGCCAGGCTATCCCCGTGAAGCCCCCCAGGGTCATCGCCAAAATGAAACGGCCAAAATCCCCTATTCCCAGAGATCAACTGGCCTTCGACATCGACGGGGTGGTGGCCGACATCATGACCACCTTTCTGGCCCTGGCCCGGGAGCGCTATAACCAGGGGCACCACCTGCGCTACGAGCACATCACCACCTTCTACTTAGAAGACTGCCTGGACCTGCCGCCCGCGATCATCGAGGCCCTGATCCGGGAACTCATCGACCGCCCCCATGAACTGCCGGTTGAACCTTTCCCCCACGCGGTGTCGGTTCTCACCCGCCTGGCCCTGGAGGTGCCACTGCTCTTCGTCACCGCCCGGGACCGGCGGCGGCCCATCGAACACTGGCTGCACCGCCACCTGGCCCCGGTGCCGCCATCCGCCATCCGGGTCCTGGCCACGGGCGACCCCGACACCAAGATCCACTACCTCAAGAACCACGGCATCCAATACTTTGTGGAAGACCGCCTGGAAACCTGCCTGCAACTGGCCGACCACGGCATCACCCCCATCCTCTTCGCCCAACCCTGGAACCGTCAACCCCACCCGTTTATCGAGGTCGCCGACTGGCCGGAGCTGGCCGGTCTGCTGTTTGAGGATTAAGAATTTGGGAGAGGGGGCCAGGGGCTTTTTCATAAGTGGCCCCTGCCCCGCTTACAAAAAATCCCAAACTCTCTCCTCCAACCCCCATAAGTAGGGGCGACCCGCTGGGTCGCCCTGATTCCACTGACCGTTCCTGGACCTCTCCCCAAATCTTCCATTTTCCCAACCGTTAAGATACAATACCCCCATGACGCAGCGGGAAGCAGCATTAGCGGGAAAAATCACCCCGGCCATGCTTGAGGCCGCGGCCAGTGAAAATGTGGCCCCGGAGGTGATCCGTCAGGGGTTGGCCCTGGGCACCATCGCACTGCCGGCCAACCGGGAGCACCGGGGGCTTAAGCCCGCGGCCATCGGCGCCGGGGTGCGGGTCAAGATCAACGCCAATATCGGCACCTCTCCCCACGACATCAGCTTGGAGAAGGAGCAGGCCAAGTTGGCCGCAGCCCTGGAGTACGGGGCCGACGCGGTCATGGATCTGTCCACCGGCGGCAACCTGGACGAGATCCGTACGGCGCTTTTGGCCCAATGCCCGGCGCCCTTCGGCACCGTGCCCATCTACCAGGTGATGACCGAGGCCAACAGCCTCGATGACGTCAAGGCCGACGATCTCCTGGACATGGTGCATCACCACGCCAAACAGGGGGTGGACTTTGTCACGGTGCACTGTGGCGTTACCCGGGCGGCTCTCCCCCTTCTAAAAAAACGGGTTACCGGGGTGGTCTCCCGGGGCGGCGCCTTTCTCACCGCCTGGATGCGCCGCTATGAGAAAGAAAACCCCTTATATGAACACTACGACCGGCTGCTGGACATCGCCAAGGAATACGACGTCACCCTGTCGTTGGGGGACGGCCTGCGCCCCGGCTGCCTGGCCGACTCCACTGATAAAGCCCAGCTCCACGAACTGAAGGTGTTGGGGGAACTCACCAAGCGCGCCTGGGCCAAAGGGGTCCAGATCATCGTCGAAGGACCGGGACACCTGCCGCTCAACGCCATTAAGAAAAATGTCCGCCTGCAGCAGAAGCACTGCGCCGGCGCCCCGTTCTACGTCCTGGGGCCCCTGGTCACCGACGTGGCCTCGGGCTACGATCACATCGCCGGGGCCATCGGCGGGGCCCTGGCCGCCACCCTGGGAGCCTCCTTTCTGTGCTACGTCACTCCGGCGGAACACCTGAAACTGCCGGAGGTGGAGGACGTCATCGACGGGGTGGTGGCCTCCCGCATCGCCGCCCACGCCGCCGACATCGCCCGGGGCCTCCCCGGGGCCGCGGACTGGGATTTAAAGATGTCCCAGGCTCGCCGGGCCCTGGATTGGGACACCCAGATCAAGCTCTCCATCAACCCGGCCAAGGCCCGGCGCTACCGGGACCTCTCCCGGGCCAAAGAAGACCAGTGCACCATGTGCGGCCGCTTCTGCGCCATGAAGGTCTACGACGATAAATTCGAAGGCTGATTTTTTGGGGGGAGAGGCAAAGGGCCAGTGGCACAGGCGTCCCGCCTGTGCGCATCCCCCAATCCGAATCAATAAGGGCACGGCGAGCCGTGCCCTTTCTGTTCCTTGGGGCATAATTTCCCTTGACTTTACAGCCTCCGGTGCTGGAAATTGCATGCAGCAAGTTTCAGGCCGAGAGTTGCCACCAGAATGTAGGGGCGGACCTATGTGTCCGCCCTGAAGTTAGGGCGCACACG